>JABFSB010000103.1 GCA_013140875.1 Acidobacteriota bacterium | reverse complement strand
CCGTGACATCGACAAAAACCGAGTTGCGCAGGTTGCGTTCGCGGATCACGTTCGCGGTCTCAGACGGAAGAACCGAATCGTTATCGTCCGCCGTCAAAAGGGTTTTCCAATCGTCCAGATCGATTCCTTCTTCATTAAAAACTAACCGTTTGCTGTTCGCCAGACCGACGACACGCACGTTCAATCGCATATTCTCAAGCAGATACTCGTGCTGCTGCCGCAGTTGTTCAAGCAGCCGGCTGCCGACAGTTCCAACGCCGACGATAAAAAGGTTTACCTGCTTGCGGCCGTCCGAAAAGAACTCTTCGTGCAGCGTGTTTACGGCTTTTCGAACGTCTTTCGAGCTGATGATCGCGGAAATGTTTCTTTCGGACGAACCCTGGGCGATAGCGTGGATATTGATGCCGTTGTGACCAAGCGTCGTGAACATCTTGCCGCTGACACCGGTGTGTTCTTTCATCCGGTCGCCGACGAGCGCAAGGATCGAGAATCCGTTTTCCACCTTTAACGGATCGATCTTGCCGATGTTGATTTCGTACTCGAATTCGCGGTCGACCACGCGTTTTGCCACCTCGCCGAGTTTTTCTTCGATCGCAACGCAGATGGAATGTTCCGACGAGCTTTGCGTGATCAGGACGACGTTAATCTCGGCCCGCGAAAGTGCGTCGAAAAGGCGTTTCGAAAAACCGGGGATACCGACCATCCCGCTGCCTTCAAGACTAAGAACGCAGATCTTGTCGATGCTGGTAATGCCGCGCACCATGTCGTCGGCGGCGACGGATTCTGCTTCGATCAAGGTCCCTATATCGTCAGGCGCGAAGGTGTTCTTTATCCAGACCGGAATACCTTTTGCCATCACCGGCTGAAGGGTTGGCGGGTAAATAACCTTTGCGCCAAAGTGGGAAAGCTCCATTGCCTCGCGGTAATTGATCCGCGGAATTTGACGCACGTTGCGGACAAAACGCGGATCGGCTGTCATCATCCCGCTAACGTCTGTCCAGATCTCAAGAATCCCGGCATCAAGGGCCGCTGCAAAAATCGCTCCCGTGTAATCCGATCCGCCGCGTCCGAGCGTAGTGGTGTAACCGCCGCTGTCCGACGCAATAAAGCCTGGAACAATGTGAAGTTTTACTTTCGATTCACCGATTTTGGCGGCAATTAGTTTGTTCGTCTCGGCGAAATCGACAGCCGCAAAACCATGGTTCGAATCGGTTCGAATGAGGTGACGGCTGTCGTGCCACTCGTTCTGTATCCCTTCAGCCGCCAGCTTTTCGGAAAGCATTTTCGATGAAGCGATCTCACCAAAACTCAGTAGTCGGTCGAGCGTCTTCGGCGTAAGTTCGCGCACGCGGCGAACACCTTCGGAAATGCTTTCAAGTTCCTTTAAAAGAGACTCGACATAATCGGCAATGTTCGTATCGTGGCCGCTGCTGAAAAGCGCTCGAATACACATCGTGTGTTTGTCGGCTATCTCCGCAAGCCTGGCCAGAAAACCGTCGTCGCCACGCTCGGCCGTTCGGCCCGCGTCGATCAGTTCATCGGTCGTGCCCTGCATTGCCGAAAGCACTACCACGCACGCATTATTTTCGCTCGCGTGCTTTACGATCCGTACGACCTTTTCGATGTTCTCGGCGTTCGCCATCGACGAACCGCCAAACTTTAGAACTTTCATTTTGCTAGATCTAGAATAATTTCCTTCACGGCATCGTAGTTCGCCTTCAGCTCTGTTACCGATCTGGGTTTCGAGAAAAGCCCGCTCACCGATTCGGGCATCTCGACGCTTTCGCCTATTATTCCCTCCACCGAATCGAATTTTACGGGATGCGCCGTTTCAAGAATTATCCCGTTCGAACCCGGATATTTCTCGAGATAGTCAGAAAGCGCCTTATATGCTACCGCTCCGTGCGGATCCAGTACGTAGCCGTAATTACTATGTACATACCGCATTGTTTCAGCGGTCTCCTTGTCCGAAACACTCACCGCACACATGCTGTCCTTAAGCCCGGCGACATTGTTCCCGAAAATCTCAAGAACGCGGACAAAATTGCTCGGGTCGCCAACGTCCATTGCGTTAGAGAGCGTCGAAACAGACGGCTTCGGTTGATATTTGCCGGTTTCAAAGAATAAAGGAACGGCATCGTTTGCGTTGCATGCCGCGACGAAGTAAGCGATCGGCAAACCCGAAGTTTTGGCCAGTCCGCCGGACGCCAGGTTGCCGAAATTTCCACTCGGTATCGAGATTACAGGCGGCCCGGACCGCCACTGCTTTAACGCGAAAAAATAATAGAACTGCTGCGGCAGCCAACGCGCGACGTTAATCGAATTGGCTGACGTAACAGACGCGTGCCCGCTCAGGTCGGCATCGGCCAGGGCACGCTTGGCAATCGTCTGGCACTCGTCGAACGAGGCCTGTAATTCCAATGTAGTTACATTTCCGCCCAAGGTCGTCAGTTGTAGTTCCTGTACCCTGCTAACGCGGCCTTTGGGATAAAGTATGACCACTTCGATTCCGTCGACACCCTGAAAGCCGTTGGCGACGGCGCCGCCTGTGTCGCCCGAAGTGGCCACGATAACTATCGTTTTACCGTTCCGCTCCGGTGAGAGATGACGTAGGCACCGGCTCATAAATCGTGCACCGACATCTTTGAACGCAAGCGTCGGCCCGTGAAAAAGCTCAAGCGCCGAGATACGGTCCGAAATCGGAACAAGTGGAAATGGGAAAATCACCGTCTCTTCACAGATCGAGAATAGTTTTTCATCCGAAATGCATCCGCCAATATATGGCCGAATGACATCGAACGCGATCTGCTCGTTCGACCGTTCAACCAAGTCACCGACAAAACCGGCAGGTAGTTTTGGTATCGACGCGGGCAAATACAGCCCTTTGTCATCGGGCTGTCCGCGAAGAACAGCTTCCTGAAAGGTCACCTCGGGCGACCGGCGGTTTGTGCTAAAGTATTGCATCGATTGGCGAGACGAACTCGGACAAATAATGATAGTACGTTTCCGTTCGATAATGGAAATTTATGCAGGAAGTTCGCGTCATAACACCGGCAACCGTTGCGAACGTTGTTTGCGGATTCGATTGTCTTGGGTTTGCGCTGACCGAACCGTTCGACGAAATGACGCTCCGCCGAACCGATGATCCAGGTATTCGCATTATTAATCGCGATGAATTCGGACTGCCGACTAAACCCGAAGAAAACGTTACGGGCGTGGTCGCGGCCGCCGCATTAAAGCGTGCGGGTACAGATTTCGGTCTTGAGATCGAGATCACGAAACACATTATGCCGGGCAGCGGCATCGGCTCAAGCTCGGCCAGCGCGGCCGGGGCTGCGGTTGCGGTCAATCGCCTGCTCGGCGACAAATTCTCAAAACTTGAACTTGTCGATCTTGCCATGGAGGGCGAAAAGCTCGCGTCCGGCTCACGCCATGCGGACAATGTCGCTCCCTGCATTTTTGGCGGCTTCACGCTTGTTCGTTCGACCGAGCCGCTCGACGTCGTAACGCTCGAATTTCCGCCGCTCTGGGCCACGATCATCCATCCGCAGATCGAGATAAAAACGGCCGAAGCTCGTGCGATCCTACCAAAAGACGTTCCATTGAATACGGCCGTCAAACAATGGGGCAACGTCGGCTCACTCGTAGCAGGGCTTGCGAAAGGCGACTACGGTTTGATCGCGCGTTCGCTCGAAGACCTGATAGTCGAACCGGTGCGGAAATCTCTTATCCCAAAATTCGATGAAGTAAAAGAAGCGAGCCTTTCGGCCGGAGCCCTCGGCGGCGGCATATCAGGCTCAGGGCCGTCGATCTTTATGCTGAGCGAAGGCGCGGCAACTGCCGAAAAGGTCAAGATCGAAATGCGTAGTGTTTATTCGCGAACGGACATCGAATTCAACATGTATGTCTCGGAATTAGCTTCAAGCGGAGCAAGATCATTATAAAGGGTTTCCTAATATATGAAAATTACCGGGTTTATTTGGCTCGAAAAGATCATCCAAAAACTGATCTGGAAACATTCGGTAACGGTTGAAGAAGTCAGAGAGTTGTTCCTAAATTCACCCAGATATCATTTTGTTGAAAAAGGGGACAGAAAAGACGAAAATGTATATTCGGCGCAGGGTCAAACGGACGAAGGCAGATATTTGATTTGCTACTTTATCCACAAAGCCGATAAACAAGCCTTAGTACTTAAACAAGCCTTAGTACTATCGGCCCGGGATATGACAAGCTCGGAGAAGAAGAGGTATGGCAGAAAATAAAAGCTCAATTTCGAAAAAGCGATCCTATTTGGAGATCGGTGAATATTGGGACACGCACGATCTGCCCCAAAACTGCGAGGAAGTGGAATTCACGGTCGAGCTCGGCGGGCCGGATGTTCATTATTTTGCGGTTGAAGATTCGCTAAACTCAAAACTTCGATCGGTAGCTGAAAAGCGCGGTGTCTCCTCTGAGACACTTCTCAATCTTTGGCTGCAAGAAAAGTTGGCTGAAAAAGTGTAGCTTCACGAATTAATGCTTACAAAAGAATTAGAAGAAACCTTGAGCTTTGCGGTCGACCAGGCGGTGCGGCACAAGCATGAGTTCGTGACGCTTGAGCATTTGCTTTATGCATTGCTTGACGACAGTGCGGCGCGGGATATCTTGTTCAATTGTGGTGCAAGGCTGGAGGAACTGGGCAGTTCGCTGGAAGAATATTTTCGCGACGTGCTTGAAAAGATTCCGGAAAATGCCAAGCACATGCCGGAGCTGACCTCGACGTTTCAGTCAACCATCCAATACGCCGTCCTTCAGGCTGAAGGCAGTGGCCAGGCCGCGGTTAACGGCGGCAACATTCTTGCGTCGCTTTATCAGGCCGAGCAGTCGTATGCCGTTTACCTGTTGTTGCAACAGGGCGTGACGCGGCTGGATATTCTCAACTACATCTCGCACGGCATTTCAAAGATCGACGCCGGCGGTCCGCTGCCTGAAGGATTCGAGGACGCTGAGTTCGGCGGAATAGGCGAACCGGAACGCAAAAAGCCGCTTGAGAGTTTTACTGTGGAGTTGGTAGAAAAAGCCGCGAACGGCGAGATCGACCCGATTGTCGGCCGCCTGGCCGAAATTGAACGGACGATTCAGGTCCTTTGCCGAAGAAAGAAAAACAATCCGCTGTACGTTGGCGAGCCGGGCGTGGGTAAGACCGCTCTGGCCGAAGGCCTTGCGTTGAAGATCAGCGAAGGTAACGTGCCCGAAGTATTGCAAGGTGCAAAAGTTTTCGCCCTCGACATGGGAGCGGTCCTCGCCGGAACGCGCTATCGCGGCGATTTTGAGCAGCGGTTTAAGGCGATCATCAACGACATCAAGAAAGAAGAGAACGCGATTCTTTTTATTGACGAGATCCACACGATAGTAGGTGCCGGCTCGGTTTCGGGCGGGTCGATGGATGCTTCGAATATTTTGAAGCCGGCGTTGGCGGCGGGAGAGTTGCGCTGTATCGGCTCAACGACGTTTGCCGAGTATAAGGCCGCCTTCGACCGCGACCGAGCGCTGGCTCGACGTTTCCAAAAGATAGAGATCGGTGAGCCGACGATCGACGAAACTTACCAAATTCTAAAGGGCCTGAAAAAGTTCTACGAAAAGCATCACGAAGTCCGTTACAGCGACGAATCGCTAAAGGTCGCGTCGGAGCTGGCCGGAAAATACATCAACGACCGCTATCTGCCCGATAAAGCGATAGATGTCATTGACGAAGTTGGAGCTTCAGTAAAGCTTTTGCCTGCGAGCCGCCGTCCAAAAAAGGTCACGGTGCAAATGGTCGAGAACACCATTGCCCGGATGGCCAAAATTCCGCCAAAGACCGTGGTTGCCGACGAAAAGAACCGGCTGAAAACTCTCCGGGAAGACATCAAGAAAGTCATCTACGGCCAGGATGAAGCGATCGACAAAATCGCCGACGCGATACAAATTTCGCGTGCCGGCCTCGGACATCAAACAAAGCCAGTCGGATCATTCCTTTTCTCGGGCCCGACTGGCGTCGGCAAGACCGAAGTTTCCAAACAGCTTGCCGAGATACTCGGCGTCGAGTTCATCCGCTTCGACATGAGCGAGTACGCCGAGCCGCACACAGTCTCACGCCTGATCGGAGCGCCGCCCGGCTACGTCGGATTTGACCAGGGCGGATTGCTGACCGAGGCGATCATGCGCACGCCGCACGCAGTACTCGTACTGGACGAGATCGAAAAGGCGCACCCGAACCTATTCAACCTGCTGCTGCAAGTGATGGATTCGGCCACGCTGACCGACAATAACGGCAAAAAGGCCGATTTCCGCAACGTCATCCTCATCATGACCACCAACGCCGGTGCCCGCGAACTCTCGTCCGGCGGCGTCGGCTTCCGCAACAACTCCGACACAAAGGGCAACGCCAAAGGCGTCATCGAACGCACCTTCACCCCCGAATTCCGCAACCGCCTCGACGCTTGGGTCCCGTTCAAGGCGCTCGATATCGACAACATCAAACTGATCGTCGACAAGTTCATCAAAGAACTCAACGGCCAACTAGCCGAAAAACGCGTCCTTGTAAAACTGACCGAAGAAGCCCGCGAATGGCTAGCCAAAAACGGCTTCGACCCCCGCTACGGCGCCCGCCCAATGTCCAGGCTGATCCACGACAAGATCAAGCAGCCGCTCGCGAATGAGATCTTGTTCGGGAAGTTGGCGAATGGTGGGAGTGTGCTGGTTGAGACCCATGAAATAGGTTTGCAGCTGAATTTTTCGAAGATTCGTGAGACGCCTGAGAAAGTATAGGAGATTAACATGGCCATAGTCACGATTGACGAAGAAAGACTTAAGACCTTGCTAAAGTCAGCGCTTGGCGAAGCTCTTGAGGAGCATCGCGATCTGGTCCGAGAAATTGTCGAGGAATCGCTTGAGGAAATAGTTCTCTCGCGGTCCATTAAACAGGGGCTGGATACTTTGCCCGTTTCGCGTGATGAAGTTTTCGCTATTCTTGAGGGCGGCCGGTGAAGGTGAGTTTCCGCGACAGCTTTGCTAAGGACCTGAGATCTGTAAAGGTCAAGACACGTCTGGAAAGGGTTCGGGAGATCATCGAAACGGTCGAGAAAGCTCAATCACTGGCTGAACTCCCAAATCTGATTTAATTGTTCTGCGGTCGCCATGAAGGAACTTCGCGAAGATTTGATAAAAGCTGCGCTTGCTTGGGAGGTTGCATTTGGCAACGCGCCACTGATCACAACCGTGCTATCGGAATACGATGCCGCGCATCTGGTTGGGTGTTCGATCGAGGTCTACTCGACATTGATGCAAGGATGCAGTGCCGTTCAGAAGGGGCATGATTTCACTGTGAACGGATTGCGGTATCAAGTTAAAGGAAATCGGCCGAGCGGCAAGCCCGGCAGCTTCGTTACTTGGGTTCCTAAGGCTACCAACTACGATTGGGATTGCTTGATATGGATTTTGTACAACTCTAAGTACGAGATTCAAGAAGCATGGCAATGGGACGTAGCGGCCTACGCTGAGGCATTCGACGGGGTGAAACGTTTGTCGCCTGCTCATCTCCGTCTTGGCAAACAATTGGCGTAACTTAGACAATCCACCGTCGTTCAAAGTCATTTTGTACATCCTGCTTTGTTTGTAAATCAAAGCCAAAGCCTTAAAATTTGGAAATGCAAACCGAAGTACTGATCGTCGGGGCGGGACCGACGGGACTTTCGTTGGCGTGTCAATTTATCCGGCACGGCGTGGATTTTGTAATCATTGATACAAAGGAAACGACGACGCCATTTTCGAAGGCGATCGGCGTTCACGCACGCACGCTTGAAATATACGAACAGATCGGGCTGGCCGAAAAGGCGATCGCAGGCGGCACGATCGTCGGCAAAACGCGTCTGCTTGAGGAAGGTGAGGTGCGGGCCGAGATCGATCTGTCAAAGTTCGGCGAGGGAATGAGCGCGTATCCGTTTCTGCTCGTTCTCGAACAGGGCAAGCACGAAAAAATGCTTTTTGACCACATTGTCGAAAACGGTGGAAAGGTTGATTGGCAGACAGAGCTTATAAACTTTTCGCAGACTGCGGACGCCGTGACCGCCAAGATCAAAGGCCCG
>JABFSB010000036.1 GCA_013140875.1 Acidobacteriota bacterium | reverse complement strand
CCCGTTTCGCTGCCCTCGCCGCCCGCAACCGGCCCGGCACACAGCGATTCGTCACCGCAAAAGAAGCACTCGAAACCGCCACGCTCGGCGGTGCCCGAGCCCTCGGCCTTGACCATTTGATCGGTACGCTCGAAGCCGGAAAGCAGGCCGACCTCACCGTCGTTTCACTCGCTCATTCGGCCCAACAGCCGATCAACGACATCCACGCGGCTCTGGTTTTTTCATCGAACGCGCGGGACGTGGTCATGACGATTGTGGCGGGTGCGGAAGTAAGACGTGCTTTACGGGACCATTAAGTACGACCTTGCCGGATCATTATTAAACATGTGGATGGCAATCGAGAAGCGCCTTAGCAATTCTTCAATTGTTTTGACCGGACAATTGCCTACGCGAAGCCAAATAACCTTGGGCGGGTGTCCAAACAGAAGGCAGCGTTGCTGAAAGTCGATATCTTTTGAAACAACTACGTGTCCGTTTTCCTTGGCATAATCCCAGATGTCGGCATCATTTCCATCAATCAATCCGATATTTCGAACATGCTCGCTTCCTGGATAAATATCAGCCAACCTGCCGCAAAGACGCCATGAAATATTCTGATCAAGCAGCAGCTTCATAGTTGGGCAGGGACGCTAAACGACGCTCGCGATCGGCCGCGAATGCAAGACAAGCCATAATGTCCTCGTGCGTAAGGTCGGGAAAATCGTCAAGTATTTCTGCTTCCGTCATTCCCGATGCTAGATATTCCAAAACGTCCCGAACAGTCATACGAGTGCCGCGGATGCAAGGCTGACCGCTTCGCTTACCAGGTTCGATTGTTATGATGTCTCGGTAATCCATATTTTGATTATCCGTGCATTCATTTCGTAGGTCAACCGTTTTCGCGGGCGGCAGCCTGCTATGCTCGAAACAAGGTAATTACTCTACGATCCGCGCCATCGACTGCAGTTCGCTCATCACCTCTTCCGGCGTCCAGTTTCCTCCGCTGAATATTCGTGTTACTTTGCCTTCGGGCGAGATGACTGCGGTAATCAGAGAATGATTTATTTGTGTCTTATCGGTTGCGTCGGTTTCATAGCGGAGGCCGAAGAAATCGGCGATCGCTTTTACGTCCTTGTCCGGGCCGACGGCCAGTTGCCAGACTGTGAAATCATCCTTCGCATCCTTGCCAAGATAGCCGAGGCCGTACTGTTTTAGTTTTTCAGGCGTGTCGCGTTCGGGGTCGAACGAGATGGACAGCAGCCGTATTTTTTCTTTACCAGCCGGATCGGAGGCGATCTGGTTGGCCATGTCGCTGAAATACTTCGACATCTTGACGCAAAACTCAGGCAGCGGACATTCGCGATAGATGAATGTTATGGCAAGAGCTTTTCCGCGATAGTCTTTAAGCGAAAACTTTTTGCCGTTCTGATTAGTCAAGGAAAAATCAGGTACTTCCTTTCCGATCTGGGCGAATTTTTCGTTGATCGGTACGGCAGGTTGGTTCGGATTTGGCAACGCGACTATCCCGATCTTTTCAAGCCAATAAGGGTCTTTTGCGGAACTGTCCACAACCAATTCGGCATGCACCTCGGCGCCCGGCATCAAATCATTCCAAACCCAATCTTCATGGATCGGGAAATCCATCGTCATCGCCTCCATAAAGCCAGGAATGGCTTCGTGGTCGAGCTTCACCTTTTTATTTGCTTTATCGACCGAGACGATCTTGCCTTTAATCGGATAATGTTTGGCCTCAGCCGAAGCAGGTGCGGTTTGGGTTTTCTGACACGACGTAAACAATAAAATGGTCGTAAAAAGTAAGAGAATGTATCGCATAAAAAGGCGTGATTTTACGGTTTTCTTTGCGATCTTTTCGGCTTTGCGGGAAACTATCCTCACGCAAAAGCCAAGATCGCAAAGAAAGAAAAGAAACAACAAGATCAATCCTTCTATTAGAAGCTTGCTGTCGGCTTTAACCGTTCATCATAAAACATCTTGTAAATCCGATAATTGGCCATCACTCTATAAACATAGTCTTTGGATTGTGAGAAGGCAATTTCGGGTACGTACCGGTCGGGCTGATCGGAATGCGAACGCTTCATCCAGCGCTTCATACTGTCCTCGCCGCCGTTGTAGCTCGCCGCGACGGCTTCGGGCTGGTTGGGAAAAAGCTTGAATAGATCGGAGGTGTATTGCGAACCAAAAAGTATCGCCACCGACGGATCGTAAAGCTCGTCCTGATAGAAATCAGCACGCCCAAGCGCGGACGCGATCTTGGAAGATGTCGTTGAAATAAACTGCATCAGTCCGCGCGCGGCGGCGTATGATTTTACATCCGGCTGATAACGCGACTCCTGTCTGATCAACGACAGCAGAAATCGCGGATCGACGTTTCGCGGCGGGGAGTATTTTCCAAAAAGGTCTTTGTAAGGTGCCGGATAAAGCAGTTCGATCGCGTCACCCGGTATAAGTTCGACCTGATAATCGGGAGGGACATTTCTCCATTGCGGCTCAATAAACGCGACGGTTTTGTACGCCCGGTCGCCGCGCTTATAAAGGACCGCTTTTGTATTGTCCACGTCACCCGAAGCCGCCGCGATATTGGGAAATGAAGCGTCATATTCAGGCGCGGCTTCGTCGAAGAGTCCGAGAAAGAGCAATTCATCGGCAATCGTCCGGTGCGTGCTCTGAGCCGATGCAGCAGGCTTTTGCTTCAATAGCTCGCGGCGTCCGGCTTCGGTCGCTTTGAAGTCCGGCAGTTTGCGATATGCGGGCAATGCCGCGTAAAGCTTTCGCAGCGAGTTGATCAGTTTCTCTCTCTGTTCGCGATCATCGGTAAGCCGCAATGCCGACTGCAGATTCTTTCGATTTGCGTCCTGGTCTTTCGAGCCGCTCATGTTGGTCAGCGTTTCGAACTTGCTCGTGATGGCTGACTTCGCCGTTTCGTCTTTGAGCAAAAGAATAAGGCGATCGGTCGCCCGTCCGCCGTAATACTCGGCACGTCCGTCCGGTATCTGAAGGTATGCGTTGACGGCCTCCGGAAATCTCCGCTGCTGTTCAAATGCGAACGCATGCAGGAAATTTACTTCTGTTTTACTTGTGCCGCCCGGGACGGCCGCACCGCCGAGGTCGCTTAACGTCAGAAGTTTATCCAATCCGGTCAGTGCCGACGCCCAGTTGCTTCGGGCAATGCTGATCCGTACGTCGGCAAACAGGGCCTGCGCTTCGGGCAGCTTGCCGCGAAAGACTTCCTGGACCTTCTCGGCCCATTTTTGCGCCTCGACCTCTTCGCCTTCATCGCGAAGCACGTCGATGATGTTCAGATAGGCCCGATCGACGCGTTCGTCGTCCGGATATTTTTCTATGTAATCGTGATAGCGTTTTATCGATTCTCGAAACTTGCCGACGCGGGCATAGGCCGAAGCCGCCTGCAGCAGCGCGTCTTTTGCCGACGGATGCTGAGGGAATTGTTCGACCGTGCGTTCGTACCATTTGATGGCTTCGGAAAAGTTCGTTTCCTGCGTATATCCGCGTCCCGTCTGATAAAGAGCGTCCGGTACGATACCGCTGGTCGGATGATTATTGATGATCGCCGCGTAATGAAGCCGTGCATCGGCAAAATCTCGATTGAATTGATAGATCGAGGCGCGCTGCAAATGTTCGTAATCGGTCAGTGCGGGAGCTTTTCCTTCACCGGCCTGTGTTCCAAGATCGATCTTGTCCAATTCCTTCGCGGCAGCGAGCGCAATGTCGTCGGGCTGGGCCGGATTTGCAAGCGTTTTGATCAGGCCGAGAAAATTGTCTTTCGCCGCTCCCGGATTGCCGGAAAACATCTGGCAGCGGGCGAGGAACAGTCTATTTTCTCTTGCGACGGCGTTGTCGGTTTTTGTCGCTCCCGCTTTAGGCGGCGCGGCACCGCTTGTGAGTGCTTCAAACGCTCGCAGGGCGCGTTCATGATCACCCGACTCGAACAGGCTCCTGGCAATCCGATTGTTCGCTGTTTCCGCTACTATGCTGTCGGCGGAAAAGGCGGCTAGTTCTTCAAGGAAGACCCTTTCCAAAATCAGGTTGCCGGAGGAACGGGCAATCGCGGCAAGGTGAAAAAGTGCGTACGGTTTTAATGCCGAACCGCGTTTTACTAGCGCCTGATACTGGGCCATCGCCGACGCACCATTGCCGCTTTTTTCGAACATCCGTCCGAGAAGATAGTCGTAATTGTTCCACGCAAAAACATCGGGCTGGTCCTTTGCCAACGCTTTCAAATCGTTGATCGCATCATCGTATCGTCTTTCGGCAACAGCCGCGCGTATTTTCGACGGGAGTTCTTCGGGCGATTGCGAAAATGTGATGTCGATCAACAGCAACAGGAGAAATAAAGACGCGGCGAACTTCATAATTTCGATTCTATCCACAACCGCGAGATAAAAAAAGAGAAGCCCGGGCGAGGCTTCTCGGCGAATGCAATAAATTGCCAACCGGATCAGCGTCCGGCAGTGCTTTGTCTTACAGGGACATCGCTTAGGGGAACATCGTCTCCGTCACCAAACTTATATGAAATCAGCCGCGAACCGTCATAAACGTACCAGATGCCTTTGCGGTAAAGCACAAAGTCGGTCACGCCGTCGCGGTCGATGTCGGCGGGAACCGGCCTTGCATCGTCGAAACCAAATGCGAAACTGTCTTCTTTGCCCGTCTCGCTATCGATAACGTGCCAAACGCCTTTTCGATAGACGGCCAGATCGGCCTTACCGTCGCCGGTGTAATCGGCCGGAAGCAAAAAGTCGGAGCCCGCGGAACCAAAATCGGCCGTCCGCACATGGCCGTTTTCGCTATTGCGGATATACCACCGATTTTCCGAGGGGCGAAATACCGCGAGGTCGGCCTTGCCGTCGCCGTCGAAATCCGCCGGCACCGGAACGTCGCCCGCGATGCCGAATACGGCAACGTCAGCCGCAAAGTCTCTCGAAGACAACATTATCTGCCACGTTCCGCCACGCCAAACAGCCGCATCCGAACGCTTGTCGCCGTCATAATCCGCGATTACGACGACCGGCTTGCCTTTTGCCGCCGGAACGCTAAGAACTAGGGTCGAGCCGTCGCCGCTTCGACGAATCGTAAAAAGGCGTGAAGCCGGATCGAACGTACCCGGATCGAGCACGCCGTCGGCGTCAAAATCTCCGGTTGCGGCTTCGAGGCCGGGTTCGTTGATCGCAAAACCAAGCTTTTTGTCGGTCCGATTCGCAACGATGCCGACATTTTGGCGAAAAACTGAAAGAACCGGACCCTCTTCGGCTTTCTGAGCAAAAGCGGAGCCAGAAAATAGCAAGACCGCGACCAAAACGCCTTTTGCCTTTTGGCCGGTCACCGCTTTGAAGTATGAAAAAACCTTCCGGCGTTCCATGTTCGATCTTATCCTCGAAAATCTACAGTTGTCCTTCTGAAATATTGAGACGTGATCGCTCGCGCCTTTTTGCCAAATTTTTTGTCGATTTCACTCGAAACTGACAATCGGGCGTTATTTCCTGTAAAATCAAGCTTTTAATATTTATGTCAGCAAGAATTCTGAGCGGACAAACGATTGCCGAAGCAATAAAAGCCGAGGTTGCGGGTGAAGTAAAGCGTTTGCGCGATACACACGGCGTACAACCGGGCCTGACCGTTGTCCGCGTCGGCGACGATCCGGCGTCCGCCGTTTACGTCGGAAGTAAGGTCAAAACTTCCGAAGAGCTGGGGATTCGGTCGGAACATATCCACCTTTCGGCCGAGACCTCACACGAACGCTTGTTAGCGATAGTTCGGGAATTGAACGTCCGCGATGAGGTTGACGGAATACTCGTCCAGCTTCCGCTGCCGCGACAGGTCGATGCGAGCGAGATATTAGAGTCGATCGATCCGGCCAAAGACGTCGACGGCTTTCATCCAATGAACGTAGGCCGTCTCAGTCTGGGTGAAATTTCCCTCGTTCCGTGTACGCCCGCCGGCGTTATCGAGATATTGAAACGCAGCGATATCGATATCGCGGGCAAACATGCCGTCATCGTCGGCCGAAGCAACATAGTCGGCAAACCGATGGCGATGCTCTTTTTGAAAGAGAATGCGACCGTCACGATCTGCCATTCGCGAACGACCGATCTGCCGCTTATCACGCGGCAGGCGGACATACTGGTCGCGGCGATCGGCCGGCCCGGATTTATCCGCAGCGAGCACATCGGCGAAGGCGCAACCGTGGTCGATGTAGGCATCAACAACGTATCGGATACCGATTTCGCCGCCGAGCTGTTTGCTCCTGAGGACCTCGAAAAGCGGCTCAAAGCCATTGAGAATCGCGGTTTCACGCTGGTGGGTGATGTTAATCCGAAAGACGCGATTGAACGTGCGGCGAATTTTACACCCGTTCCGGGCGGAGTAGGTTTGCTGACCGTGGCAATGCTGATGAAGAACACGGTTGAAGCCGCAAAATTAAGAAGAGGAATTTAACCACAGAGGCACAGAGACACAGAGGAAACCAGTAATTCACTAAGCACTTAACCGACTCAAAAAACTCCGTGCCTCTGTGTCTCTGTGGTAAAAAAAGCTATGAACTTTGAAGAATACCAATCAGAAGCGAGCCAGACGGCTCTCTACCCGCGGCGAATGAGCAATCTCGAATATCCGACACTTGGCCTTGCCGGCGAGGCGGGCGAGGTTGCGAATATAGTCAAGAAAATCCAGCGCGATAACGAAGGCATCATTACCGACGAAACTCGCGACAAACTCCGCGACGAACTCGGCGATGTGCTCTGGTACATCTCCGCCTGCGCCGACGAACTGGGTTTGACGCTCGATGAGATCGCCGCGTTCAACGTAAACAAGCTTGCGAAACGGCACGGACGATAGACAAAACTAAAACTAAAACTATTCACTAATCACTAACCACTAAAGAAAAAAGAGGCAGTCAAATTCATTGAATAGTGGCTAGTTACAAGTGAATAGTTAAGAAAATACACGTATGCTTCGTGTCGGCTTAACAGGATCGATCGCCGTCGGCAAATCGTTTGTTTGCGAAATTTTTCGCGAACTGGGCTGCCACGTGCTGGACGCCGATCAGGTAGCTCGTGACGTCGTAAAACCTGGAACGCAGGGGCTGGCACGGATCATTGCCGAATTCGGCGACTCGGTTATCGCAAAGGGCGGCGAACTCGACCGGGCGAAAATGGCAGCCGTCGTTTTTGCCGATGAAGAAAAGCGTTTGCTGCTTAATTCGATCATCCACCCACTCGTTTTCGAAGCCCAAAACGCATGGCTTGCCGACCGCGAAGCGAAAGACCCGAACGGCATCGCGATCGTCGACGCGGCGTTGATGATCGAATCCGCCGGGTACAAACGGTTTGATCAATTGGTTGTCGTTTGGTGCGAACCTGATATACAATTAGCGCGGTTAAGGTTACGGAACGATTTACCCGAAGACGAAGCTAAAAAACGAATAGCCGCCCAAATGCCGCAGGACGAAAAAAAGCGGTATGCCGACCTCCTCATCGATACCTCGAATGGGTTTGAGGACACGCGGCGGCAGGTCCGCGAGGTTTTCGAAAAACTGAAACTCTCCCTCGACTGATCGTTTTCGTATTTGCGTAACCGATCGATCGATATGGAGATGACCGCCAGCAGTAACAGAACGTCATCGTGGGGCCCGCGAATTGTCCGCCCGGCGTGGTCACGAGCCGCAATTACATTTTCAATCGCCGCTATCGCCATTCTTTCCCTTTCCTGCACACAACTTGAAAAGCCCGAACCGCAGCCTTTTTTTGCTGAAACATCACCGCCTAAAATTCAGGAGTTCCGGTGGAGCAATGGCAAGCTGCCGAAGAGTTTCGATCCGGCACTCGCGTCCGCGCCGCCCGAAACCGACGTTGTGCGTGCCCTCTACGAAGGCTTGACCGAAACCGATCCCGCAACGCTGCAAGAGGTCGCTGGCGTAGCCGAAAGCTGGTCGTCGACCGACGACTTTAAGACGTGGACCTTCAAATTGAGAAAGAGCGCAAAGTGGAGCAACGGCAAGCAGGTCACCGCAAACGAATTTGTCCGCGCCTGGAAACGCCTGGTTCAGCTTGGCGACCGGACCGCACACCGTAATTTGCTTTCGAATATTGTG
>JABFSB010000184.1 GCA_013140875.1 Acidobacteriota bacterium | reverse complement strand
CGACCCAGACAATTGTCAACGGCCAAACCTTTAGCGGTACGGGATACCAGCTAGACGGAACCGACAACCGCGACGTGATTCTGGGAATTATCGTTATCAACCCGACCTTCGACTCGGTTGGCGAAAGCAAGATCACTTCCTCCAACTACGACGCCGAATTCGGTCAAGCAATCGCTGGCGTCGCCTCTGTGCAAACTAAGAGCGGAACGAACAGCTTCCGCGGAAGCGTATTTGAATATCTTCAACGCGATCGATTCCAGGCGCGTAACCCTTTTTCGCAGGCTCAACCCAACTCACTCACGGGTAAATTTATTCCGGACACCAAACGGGACCAGTTCGGCGGATCGATCGGGGGCCCGATAATCAAGAATCGCCTGTTCTTTTTCGGCGACTATCAAGGAACGCGTGCCACCCAGGGAGGGTCAAGACTTTTGACTGTACCGACCGTTTTGGCGCGAACCGGCAACCTGAGCGAATACGGAACTACGATCACGAATCCGGCAACCGGCCTGCCGTACGCCGGCAACATAATTCCGGCGTGTGGAACCGGACAAACCGCGACTGCCAACGGCTGTCTTTCGCCCCAGGCGCTGAATATCATTCGCTTATTCCCAGCCCCGACGGCTGCAGGTACAATCGACAACTTCGTTGCCGCCGGAAGCGAAAAATTCAACAATGACATTTTTAATATTCGCATCGACACGCGCCTTTCCGACCGGTTTAATCTTTTTGGAAGGTTTAGCCGAGCTAAGTTCTCGCTCGACGGTCCGACCGCATTTGGCTCCGCCGGCGGCCCTGAATTGGTTTCACTCGGAGGCAGCTCGAAATCGAGAAATATCAGTTTGGCAACGGGATTTGATTACTCGCTTTCTTCGACTTCTATAATTGACGTTCGGTTCGGGTACTTCAATTACAAAGTGAACGTGCTGCCATTTGATTACCAGACAACGCCCGCAACGACAGCCGGAATACCTGGATTGAATTTTGATGATTTCAGTTCTGGCCTGTTCGCCGGTTTTGTGAATGTCCGTAATGCCAGTGGTCGAAGTGCCGACATTAACTTTGGTTCCGGCCTAGGTGTTAACCGCTGTAATTGTCCCCTTGACCAGGACGAAAAGCAGTATCAGGTAGTCACCAATCTAACTAAAATCGTGGGTAATCACACGCTGAAATTCGGTGTGGATTTTCGCCGAGCCTTTAACCTGCGCGTTCCAAGCGACAATCATCGTTCCGGAGAACTGACATTCGGACAGAATCGCACTGGACTGGGTCTGGCAACTTTTCTTATCGGTGATGTTACGGCCTTCAGAAGGTATGTGAGCACAAGTACCGATGCACGAGAATCTCAGTGGCGTCATTTCTATTATGGCCAGGACACATGGAAGGCGACACCAAAGCTTACAGTGGCGTTTGGTTTGCGCGCCGACGTGATTAACCCTCAGAAACTAAACGCTCCCGGCAACGGAGGTTTTCCGGATCTGGAAACGGGAGAGATTGTAATTGCGGGCGTCGGTGATAACGATTTGGCGGGTAATGTAAAGAACAAGGTAAATTTAGCTCCGCGATTAGGCGTCGCTTACCAGCTCAACGACAAGATGGTGATCCGCGGCGGCTTCGGACGCAGCTTCGATATCGGAGTGTTCGGAACCGTTTTCGGCCATACCGTCACCCAGAACCTTCCGGTTTTGGCCGTCCAGAATCTGAACGCAGCATCTAACACGGCGCGAGTCTTCAACCTTGCATCGGGGCCGCCGGCCCCGACAGGATTTTTTGGTATTACCACCTTGCCGAAAAACTGTCCGGTGTCAGGATGTGTAAACAATACGATACTTCCTTCAACCGGTAAATTTTTCCTGCCGGACGGAATTACAGTTAGGTCTTTAACAGACAAACAGACTCTCCCCAGGGTCGACGCCTATAACATCACTTTCCAATATCAGTTCGCCAAGGACTGGTCGATGGAAGCGGCGTATGTTGGTAACAATGGAAAAAATGTTTTCGTCGGCGACAATCCTGACCTAAACGTTAACCAGGCGACGTTGGCCGGATATGGTACCAACGGATTTACTCCCGCAACTCCGCTCAATCAGCGAAAGCCCTATTTCCAGCGTTTCGGCTGGACCCAGGACATCCTGCTGTATCAGGGCTATGGGGCAACTAATAGATACAACTCATTCCAGGTCAAGGTCACCAAGCGTTTTTCACAGGGTTACTCGCTTTTGACCCATTACACTCTCCAGAAGTCGGTCAACAACGCAGGTGAGCAGTTCATCTTCGATAAAGAACTGAATCGCGGCGTTGCCGATTTTAATCGTAAGCACATTTTCGTGCTCAGTCAGCTTTTTGAAGTTCCGATTGGCAGAAATCGAAAATTCTTAGGTGGAATCAACCGCGTAGCCGATTTCTTTATCGGTGGATGGCAGCTCAACTCGAATACGACCTGGGAGAGCGGATTTCCCTTCAACGTAACTTACGACCAATGCCGCAACGCATTGAATCCGGCGACCGGTACTATCCAGCAGCAGTGCGATCGTGATACCGGACCTAATCGCCCGAATGTCAATGGCGACATTAAATACACGCCTGGCGTCAATGGAACGATCGATACCAGCGTGTTCTCCAAACCGGCAATCGGCACATTCGGAAACTTGAAACGTAACGCTTTGACAGGTCCTCAATACTTTAGAACGGACGCTTCGCTTTTCAAGCGGTTCGCAATCAGGGAGACCATGAATGTTGAGCTGCGTTTGGAAGTTGTGAATCTTTTCAATACCGTTAATCTCGGTAACCCAGATTCATTTTTGGGAAGTTTCACGGCTGCCGGAGTTTTAGTTCCCAATGCGAACTTTGGAAAGAGCAACTCGACAGCATTCTTTGGTAATGATCCGCAGCGTAACCTTCAGTTTGCCTTTAGGTTCAATTTTTAGAGGCGGATTGAAATAGCTAACCGGAGCGAGCGTCGAATCCTCAGTTCCGATTTTGAAAGGAGAGTTTCCGAATGGAAATTCTCCTTTTTTGGAATAGGCGACGCTGGATACCAGCAAAAAGCATTCTGTTTGCGGAAAGGAACAGGAGATCGATCGATGAAGCACCTTTTTATGACTGCACTGCTTTCGCTTGCGACGGCGATGGCGGTGATTGGACAGGCGGAGGGCCGTTATCAACCGGTGCCTTACGTCAAAGTAAACCATCCGGAATGGGCGCGGAAGGCTGTGATGTATCAGGTCAACACGCGGCAATTCACGCGGGAGGGTACGTTTAGAGCGGCGGAAAAACATCTTGCGAGAATAAAAGAACTGGGAGCGGACATCATCTGGCTGATGCCTGTTCATGAGATCGGCGTTAAGAATCGCAAAGGAACGTTGGGCAGCCCGTATTCGGTTAAGGATTACTACAGCGTCAATCCCGAATTCGGTTCGCTGGCCGATCTGAAACATTTCGTCGGCGAGGCGCATAAGCTCGGGATGCACGTGATCCTCGACTGGGTGGCGAATCACACCGCATGGGACAACCCGCTTGTCACGCAGCATCCGGAATGGTACGAGAAAGACTGGAAAGGAGATTTTCGTCCGACGCCCTGGTGGGACTGGTCGGACATCATAAATTTGAACTATAACGACCCGGGATTGCGGAAATACATGACCGACGCAATGAAGTACTGGGTTCGCGAAGCTGATATTGATGGATATCGTTGTGATGTCGCAGGTTTTGTTCCAGTCGACTTCTGGAACAATGCCCGAAAAGAATTAGACGAGATAAAACCCGTCTTTATGCTGGCCGAATGGGAGTCGCGCGATCTTCACGAATATGCGTTCGACATGACTTACGCATGGACATGGTATGAAAGGATGGAGCAGATCGCCCAAGGACGTGCGAAAGACCTCGGCGGCCTTTTCGTTTATTATTCCTGGAATGAAAGCTCGTTTCCGAAAGACGCGCTCCGCATGGTCGGCGTCAGCAATCACGACAAGAATGCGTGGGAAGGAACCGAGTTCGAGCTATTCGGCAAAGGTCTGCAGGCCGCTATGGTTCTGTCGGTAGTCGGCGAAGGAATGCCAATGATCTATAACGGTCAGGAAGCCGGTAGTCTCAAACGGCTGAAGTTTTTTGAAAAAGATGAGATTGCTTGGCGGGAACACCCGAACGGCGAGCTTTACAAGAAACTTCTCAAATTAAAAAAATCAAACTCTACGCTATTGAACTGGGGCCACAACGCAACCATGACGCTGGTGCCAAACTCAAAGCCCGACAAGGTTTTCAGCTTCGTGAGGCAAAACAATCGCGACAAATTATTCGTCGTGATGAATTTTTCCGCACTACCTCGGACAGTCACGTTTAAAGAGTCGCTCTATCACGGAAAGTACACTGAGTATTTCAGCGGCAAGGCGGCCGTGCAGGACGCAGCCACAAGGCTGAATCTTCCGCCTTGGAGCTATCGTGTATTTGTTAAATGAACTCTCTCGAGTTTAACGGGATTGCAGAGGTAGTAGTTGGAGGGACGCCGAAAGACTCTAACTCGCTGGAGCTCGGGACCTACGGAGGGCGGCGGAGACGGCACGCATGCTTCCTCGCCGTATGGCGTCGCTAACTGAACCGCCGCGCTTTTACACGAACATGAAACTGATTGTCGCCCTTCTTGGTATTCTTCTGTTCGCGCTGATTACGGCGTCACAGGCTCGATTCATTCCGAAAAAGCAGTTTCCGAAATCCCGACTGGAACTTTCCCGCCGGTCGCAGAGCGGCTCATTCTACGATGTAGTCGGGCGCCGGTCGGCGGCTTTCGGTTATGAACATCGAAATATGGAAGCGTGGGTTTATCCGATGAAGATCGTAGATGACCTGGAATTCTACTTCAAAATCGATGGCTACAATCTTCCGTTCCGCGGGAGTGATCTGCTGACAGCTATCAATGTTCGCCCCGAAGCGACTACGTTTACATATTCCCATGCAGCGTTCACTGTGAAAGAGATCGTGTATGCTCCGGTCAACGAGCAGGGGTTGATAATTCTCCTCGATATCAACACGCGCCTGCCTATGTCCGTTGACGTATCGTTCAGGCCCAAACTCGCCCTTGCCTGGCCGGGAAACTTAATGACCGGTTTTTACGGGCAGGATGAAAAGGACAAATATTATTTTATCGGGGAGGAAACACAGAAATTCTACGGCATTGTCGGCACACCCGGAGCAACCGACCTTTCGCTGATGCCCTATCAGGAAGAGCCGCGTGACGTGCCGGTCCGATATCAGATCAGGATAACGCCGGATGAAGCTGAAAAGAATTTCGTCCCGGTCGTAATCGCCGGCAGCACGGAGGGCAAAAACAAGGCCGTCGAAGTTTATAACAGGCTAATGACAAACGCCCTGCCACTCTACGAGCATAACGTCAAATATTATGAAGATTTCCTCGAAAGAACGACTCAGATCATGACGCCGGACGAGAGGTTAAACACCGCGTTCGCATGGGCAAAAATAGGAACCGAGAAAGGCGTGGCGACCAATCCTTTTCTGGGAACCGGCTTGCTGGCAGGTTTCCGAACATCAGGCGACTCAGAGCGGCCCGGTTTCGCGTGGTACTTCGGTCGCGATTCGATGTGGACGGCACTTGCCTTAAATTCCTACGGCGATTTCGCGACCACTAAAAGCGCACTTGAGTTTCTTAAAAAATACCAACGCGATGACGGCAAAATCCCACACGAAATCTCGCAGAGCGCAACGCTTGTCGATTGGTGGAAGGGCTATCCGTACGCTTGGAATTCAACCGACGCAACGCCGCTTTACGTTATCGTCCACTCTGATCATTATCGTGCTACCGGCGACATGAAATTTCTAACGGCAAATTGGGAGTCGATCGTCAAAGCCTACAAATACGAAGAAACGACTGACACCGACGGCAACGGCCTGATGGAAAATACGAAATTCGGACACGGTTGGGTCGAGGGTGGAGCCCTTTACCCTCCGCACGAGGAGATCTACCTGCAGGGCGTCTGGATCGAGGCGTCGCGAAACATGGCGGAAATGGCGGCGGTTCTCGGCGACAAGGCGACGGCCGAACGCGCTCGGGCAAACGCGGAACGAACGCGGGCTGCGATGGAAAACGTTTACTGGCTGGATAGCCACAGCTTCTACGCGTATGCCACGCAGCTTCCGCGCAAGGAAGCGGTGAAAGCTGAGCCGGGCCCTAACCTTGAACAGCGGCAAAAGCGTCTGAACGAACTGCAGAACGCAAAGATTTATGACGAAGATACGGTTCTGCCCGCCGTCCCTATGTGGTGGCGGTTAATGGAAAACAACGAACGAGCGCAAAAGCAGATCGACCGTCTTGGAAGCGCCCGGATCGCCACCGACTGGGGAGCACGGATTTTGGCGAACGATAGTCAGCTTTACGACCCGCTCTCGTATCATTACGGTTCGGTCTGGGGCCTTTTCACCGGATGGCAATCGATCGCAGCGTACAACTACGGCCGACCGCACATTGGCTATCAGGCACTGATGGCAAACGCGCTGCTTACATACACGAACGCGCTCGGCTATGTGACCGAGCTTCTGTCCGGCGACTTCAACACTCCGTTCGGGCGCTCGTCGCATCATCAGGTTTGGTCCGAGGCGATGGTAGTCCTTCCCGTGATGCGTGGAATGCTGGGCATCACCGTCTCAGACGGAGGCAGAACAGTAAGGTTCTCTCCACAGGTCCCAGCAGACTGGAACGTATTTGAGGTAAAGGGCGTGCGCGCAGGCGGCTCGACGCTCGATTTTGAGGTTTCGCGTTCGCCGGGCCGGACCAGTGTTTCGATCTACCGTAACGGCGAATCAAAGAAACTGATTCTTGCGCCCGCCTTCCCGCCCGACGCCAAGATCGGATCCGTTTCGGTAAATCGGAAAAAAGTCATCTTTAACCCAGTATCGATCGGCGATGTCCAGCGTGCCGAAATCTCGGTTGATCTAAATTATCCGGTGACTGAGGTCGTGTTCGAAAATGCTGTAGGAACAGAGGTTTTCTATTCAATCCCGTCCC
This sequence comes from Acidobacteriota bacterium, assembly GCA_013140875.1. GTDB lineage: Bacteria > Acidobacteriota > Blastocatellia > Pyrinomonadales > Pyrinomonadaceae > OLB17. Next base: position 1,098 of record JABFSB010000184.1, on the reverse strand, counting down.
TTGTCGCGGGCGCCGACAGCTCCGGTCTCCGGATCATCCGCGCGACCGCGCTGCAAACGGGTCTTTCGCTCTCCCTTGAAGGAGCAAGTGGTAAAGCCTACTCCTTACAAATAAAATCTCCCCGGTCATTGATATCTGCGACCGGAGCTTCGGTCGAGAAGATTGCTGACCACAAATATCAGATGAGCATTTCCTTTCCTGCCTATCCTGCTGGATATACGAAACGTTTGCTATTCATCCCTTACGGACCGAGCCGTGGTATCAATAACTCCTCGAAATAAGCCACACTTGTAATCTCGAAAAGGTCGGGAAAGGCATGAACATGGTAAGCACCCTTTAGGACAATATTCCTATTAAAGAGGTCTTATCAAGTCAGTCCTATGACAGAATATTCCTTTCGCGGCATGGAATATCTATCCGGACGCTACTTTTAATTTGCTGTAACGCAATGGTAACGGGGCATTGACGTTTGGTTAGGAACTGCGCATTATGATTGCGAGAGTTGATCGAAAGATTCGTCATAACCCGCTTCAGGTATCGTTGACCTCCGTTACGAGGTCCGATTGGCACGTACCGCGTCCGAGGTTGCGACCGCTCTTCGCCTCCGCCACCAAGTGTTTAGTGTCGAGCTTGGCGGGCAGGCACCGTCTTGACCTCCCCCCTAAAAACAGAGCCAAGCTAAGATAGAGAAAAACGGGTGATTATGGAAAGATGAGGAGACATAATTGCCATGAAAAGATCGAAGTATACGGAGCAGCAGATCATCTTCGCGCTGAAGCAGGCGGAGAGGGGTGTTACGGTCGCGGAGGTGTGCCTGAAGATGGGTATCAGCAAGGCGACGCTTTACAACTGGAAGTAGAAGTATGACGGGCTAGGTGCGGCGGAGCTGAGGCGGCTGCGGCGTTATCGGCTGCACGAAGCCGCGGAACTGCTGGCGTCGGCGGTCAGCTCGGCCAGACGGATCTCGCGCTGAACCTGGGTTACAGCGATCAGGAGCACTTCGTCCGCGACTTCAAAGCGGTATTCGGGTATCGCCGGCGACTTATGCAATTGCCGCACCGAACTCGGCCACCGATAAACAATTTAGTGAGTCACGCC
>JABFSB010000492.1 GCA_013140875.1 Acidobacteriota bacterium | reverse complement strand
GCCGTGGACTGAAGTCCACGGCTACATTCGTTAGGCCGCTATGCGGCGAAATCCACCTGCACAACGCGGCGATTCAATTCGGTTCTGTTAAAATCGTCGGCAAATGAAGCTCGTCTCCACCCTGCTTGTCGCCTTTGTTTTCGGCTCATTTTCCATCGCCCAAACGCGTGATTACACGCGGTGGGTAAATCCGTTCATCGGCACCGGCGGGCACGGGCATACGTTTCCCGGGGCGACGATGCCGTTCGGCATGGTCCAACTCTCGCCCGACACACGCATCGACAACTGGGACGGCTCCAGCGGCTACCACTCCTCCGACGACATCATCTACGGTTTTTCACACACGCACCTGAGCGGAACGGGCATTCCGGATGGCGCGGATATTTTGTTCATGCCGACAGTCGGCGAGCCGCAATTCTTCGCGAAGGAGGGCGACAAGTCGGTCAATGGATACGCTTCGAAGTTCTCGCACGCGAATGAGACAGCCGAGCCGGGATATTACTCAGTAAAGCTTGATGATGACAGGATTTTGGCCGAACTCACGGCGACGAATCGTGTTGGCATGCATCGGTATTCTTTTCCGACAACGGCAGATAAACCAACTGTCATCCTTGACCTGCTCTGGCGCGACAAAATCTTGGATCGGTACTCCAGCCAAAGCGACTTTCTCAAGGGTCGTGAAACGGGGGAGAATCATGGGATTTATTTGAACGTTGTTAGCAACACCCGGATTGAAGGATGGCGCACTTCGATGTCTTGGGCTAAGAACCAACGAGTCTATTTTGTTGTGGAATTCTCCAAGTCCTTTGAACCAACAGTCGAATCTGTTCGCGATCAACGAGGTGTAAGAACACACGGTGTAGGCGAAAAAACTTACGGATCGCACATCAAGGCCGGGTTCTCATTTCCCTTGACTGACCAAGTTCTTCTTAAAGTCGCCATCTCCTACGTCTCGATCGAAGGTGCGCGGAAGAATCTAGAAGCCGAACTTCCCGGTTGGGACTTCGATAAGGTTCGGGCGGATGCGAAGGCGGCGTGGAACAAGGAGTTGAGCAAGATCGAAGTCTCCGGCGCGACGGACGAGCAGACGACGAATTTCTATTCTGCCTTGTATCACACAATGATCCACCCGAACGTCTTCAACGACGTTGACGGGCAGTACAAGGGGCACGACGGGAAGGTGCATAGATTGCCGTGGCCGTCGACGGCGCCGAGATTTCCCGGGGATCGCGTAATGCGCGGGAGGATGCATCCGAACGCGCACGTGGGGACGCAGTACACGGTCTTCTCGCTTTGGGATACCTTCCGGGCGGCGCATCCGTTGTATACGATCATTGATCAGAAGCGGACGGTCGATTACATCAACACGTTTCTTCGCATATACGAGCAGGGCGGGCGGCTGCCGGTTTGGGAATTGTGGGGTGAAGAGACGGACACCATGATCGGGTATCACTCGGTGAGCGTGATCGCGGACGCGATGGCGAAGGGCATTGAGGGATTCGATTACGAGAAAGCGTATGCCGCATCGAAACACTCTGCCAATCTCGATCACCACGGCCTCGCGGCATACAAGAAGCGCGGATATGTTTCGGGCGAGGACGATAACGAATCGGTCTCGAAGACGATGGAGTACGCGTATGACGATTACTGCATCGCGACGATGGCCCAGTCGCTGATGCGGGAGAAGCTGAAGAATCCGGCGAAGTACAAACATCTCAGCGACACGGTGCTCGAAGCCGAATCAGAGGCTTACTTCAAACGTTCCGTCAATTACCGCAATCTGTTCGATCCGCAAACCGGGTTTATGCGGCCGAAACGGAATGGCAGTTTCATTGAACCATTCGGTCCGAACGAGATCACGTTTCACTTTACGGAAGGCAACTCGTGGCAGTATTCGTTCTTTGCGCCTCACGACATTTCAGCACTTGCGGAACTGCACGGCGGCAAGATCAAGTTTGCCGAGAAGATCGACGAACTGTTCACGACCGATCAAAAACTCACCGGCCGCGAGCAGCCTGACGTTACCGGCCTGATCGGCCAATACGCCCACGGCAACGAGCCGTCGCATCACATGGCGTATCTGTATAACTACGTCAACCAGCCGTGGAAATCGCAATCGTACCTTCGCCGGATAATGGACGAGTTTTACAAGAACGCGCCGGACGGGTTGATCGGCAATGAAGATGCCGGGCAGATGTCGGCGTGGTATGTGCTGAGCTCGCTCGGGTTCTATCAGGTGAATCCGTCGCGAACCGCTTACGACATCGGCACGCCGATCTTTAAGGAAGCGAAGATCAATCTCGAGAACGGCAAGGTTGTGACGATCCGTGCAGCGAATGTTTCGGACAAGAACATCTACGTCCGCTCGCTGAAGCTAAATGGCAAGCCTTTCCGCGCGACCCAGTTTCAGCATCACGATCTCTTTAATGGCGGCACGCTTGAGTTTGAGATGGCCGACAGGGAGGTAAGAGATTGGTTCACTGACTTCTCGCATTCCGAAGTCGGCGTCGGGCTGAACGCGGTTCCGCTTATCAAAGGCGAGC
>JABFSB010000524.1 GCA_013140875.1 Acidobacteriota bacterium | reverse complement strand
GTTTACGAACTCCGGCACCTTTGCCAAGGGCGATTCACCGGTACCGGTGATCGCAACGTTGTCGGGCAAAAGGACTGGCAGATTCTCATACTTTTCGGGAACGACCCCGCATCTATCGCAGTAAACGATCGGAATAGGCGAGCCCCAAAACCGCTGACGCGAAACACCCCAATCCCGCAAACGATAGGTCGTCGCTGCTTCACCAAAGCCTTTTTCAGCGGCAAACGCAGCCATTTCGCGTTTTCCGTCTTCGGATGTTTTCCCGCTCCACTCCGCAGAGTCAACCATGACTCCGTAATCCGTGAAGGGTATTACAAATTGCGGATTGCGGATTGCGGATTTTCCATCATCAGATCCGCGTTCATCTGCGTTCATCTGCGGCTGAATTCTCTCCCCGTCTCCGCGTCTTTGCGGTTCAACGACCGTCTTGATCGGCAGCCCAAATTTTTTCGCAAACTCAAAATCCCGCTCATCATGCGCCGGCACGCTCATCACCGCACCGGTGCCGTACTCCATCATCACGTAATTGCCGATCCAAACAGGCAGTTCCTCGCCGCTGAACGGATTGATCGCCTTCAATCCCGTGTCAATGCCGTCCTTCACCGCCTCGGTCTCGTGATCGGTCGGATTCATCTTCTCCGATTTGATCTGCTGTATCTTGGCATGAACTTCATTCGAAAACTGTGACAAATGCTCAACGATAACCGGATGCTCGGCTGCCACAACAACCGCGTTCGCCCCGTAGATCGTATCGATCCGGGTTGTGAACACGCGGATGTGATTACCAAACTCCCCTTTTGTCTTTTCAGCCGCTCTCCCCTCCTGGTTTGAGGAGGGATGGCCGCCGCCTTGGGCGGACGGGGTGGTTGCTCCGCTGGAAACCTCGAAATCAACAAACGCGCCCTCAGACCGCCCTATCCAGTCCTTCTGCCGCTTCAACACATTGCTCGGCCAGCCCGCCTCGATCTCGGCCATATCGTCAAGCAACCGGTCGGTGTAGGCCGTCGTTTTCAGGAACCACTGTTCGAGATCTTTCTTCGTGACCGGGTTTCCGCAACGCCAGCACAGACCGCCACTCGCCTGCTCGTTCGAGAGCGTTGCCTGATCCGTTTCACACCAATTGACCTGCGTTTTCTTCTTATACGCGAGGCCCATCTCGTGCATTTTGAGGAAGAACCATTGATCGAATTTGTAGTATTCGGGCCTGTGGGCGGCCATCTGCCGCGACCAGTCGTAACTGATGCCCAAACGCTGCAGTTGGCCCTGCATCGCAACTATGTTTTCTTCGGTCCACTCGCGCGGATTGACGCCGCGCTTGATCGCCGCGTCCTCGGCCGGCTGCCCGAACGAATCCCAACCGATCGGGTGCAGCACGTTGAAACCCTTGAGCCGTTTGTACCAAGCCACCACGTCACCCGCCGAATAGTTCCGCACGTGTCCCATGTGCAGGTTGCCCGACGGATAAGGCAGCATCTCAAGCGCGTAAAACTTCGGCTTGTCGTCGCCCATCTTCGCTTCGAAAGCTCCGCTCTCGGCCCATTTCTTCTGCCACTTGGCCTCTACCTTTTTTGCAAAGTATTTCTCGTCCATTGCTGCTATAAATTGGTCTTCGGACGAAATTTAAACCGTCCGGCCAAATAAAACTATGAGTTTAGCGGAAAGAACGGGTTCAATCCACTAAATCACCACTAAATTCTTATTCTAATTAGGTTTGAAAGGCCGCCACCGACGCCGGAAAGTAAAAGCTCCAACGGGTGGCTAAGTAAGGATGAGGCTGAGTCGCCGGAATGTCATATCTCGAATGTTAAAGATAAACAGACAGTTTGTCCAGTTTTTACCCTCCGCGTCCTCAGCGTTTTCCTCCGGCCTTCTGCCTTAAACCAATTCTTAACGCAGAGGGCGCTGAGGAAGACGCAGAGTGCAGATTGCGGCTAGAATCGAGTCTGTGCTATTCTGGTCTGGTTCCAGTAGTAAAAGAACACAAAAAGCTTGATGATGATAAACACAATTTCGCGGACGGTTCGAACATGACCGATTGAGTTGCGGTTTGGCCGTCTGCCCCGATCAATCAGGAGGCACGAACATGGTCAAACGAACACCTACACCTATCGCCCGCAGTAAGGACAGATCAAGCTCAATCCAAGCCTCTTCTTCAAGATCAAATCCAAAAGAAAGACAATCCGACGACCTTATCGTGACGCTATCCGACGCTCACGAAAATCGGCGCGCTCGCCAAGTACAGGAATGGGAAAGCGTTCAGCCGCTGAATGTCCAGCGAGCGATATGATGCGGCGCCCCGGGAACGCAGGCGTCCCCGCCTGCAACGCCGCGTTTTCCGGCGGCGTACCTAACATCGCGAGAGCTCAATTCCAAAGGGTTCTCGGACGCAAAATTCGCGTCCGTGCAGGCGAGGGCGCCTGCGTTCCCGGGGCATTTCGTTCGTTGAGCATTGGGGTTCTTTTTCTACTCGCCGTCCTTAACATAAACTCGCAGACGATTCCCGACGCAACTTGGCCGCAAACGGAATCGCGGCTCAACGCTCTCC
>JABFSB010000268.1 GCA_013140875.1 Acidobacteriota bacterium | reverse complement strand
GTTCCCATTCGTCCAGCAGTTCCGGCATCACCGGTTCATTTTCGCCTTGCCATGCCAGCACAAAACGCGGTTCCTGGGTGTCGCTGAGGTGTTTTACATAGCTCAGTATGAGCACCCAACCGGAAAGCAGGTAAAGATTCAGCTCACGTATCGAGCGGACTTCGGTCGTCAATTTTGTCTTTTCCATACTCATTCCCACTTTCCTGTTTTTTGGAGGCGTTTGATCTTTCGTTTTGCCATTTCGCGTTTCAGCACGGTCATGCGGTCGAGAAACACTATTCCGTCGCAATGGTCCGTTTCATGCAGAACGCATCGCGCGGCCAGGCCGTCGAGATCGAGCTCGATGTCCGTTCCCTGAACGTCCTGAGCTTTTACGATCACACGCATGTCGCGGCGGACGGTTTGATATAGGCCGGGAAACGAAAGACAACCCTCGTCGCCCGTCTGTTCGCCTTCAACCCGGAGGATCTCAGGATTAAAAAACGCCAGCTTATTCGGCTTCCCATCTTCGTCCGGCACGTCCATTACAAAAAAACGCTGCGACAGCCCGACCTGCGGCGCGGCCAAACCGACACCGCCGGCGGCGTACATCGTCTCGAACATGTCGTCTACCGTCTTTGCGAGTCCATTTGCGAACATCTCGTCGGAAACGGGCCTGCCAACAGTGAGCAATACCGGTTCCGGGTAGTGCACGATCTTCAACAACGGCATAAGGGCTAGTTTACCGTAAAGCCGGTCATTTTTGTAGCTAAAATAGGAAAATGCGTATTATCTTGCGTTCCCGATTTGGGCCAGCTCGATAATATCGCGGACCTCCAGTACCTTTCTGGAATCGCCGGCCTTTACGGCATTTATCATCGCAAGGCCGACTTCTTCCAGCGTCGAGGCAAGATTGCCTGAGATCGCCTTGACGACCGGGTACAGCCAACCAAGATACTTATAATTTCGGACCGTGTTCTTATAGTTTTTATTCGGCTTCACGAAACCTATCCTGAAGGCAAATACACCCTTGAAGGGAAGTTTCATCAGGTCGTTCTCCGTCTTGCCCTTTACGCGGGCCCAGTTCAGCCGTCCTTTTTCCGTGGAATCCGTTCCCTTCCCCGAAACGTAACAGAAAGTCATTTCAGGATTCTTCGTGACCAGCGCCTTGGCGAAACTCATCGTCAATTCGTAGGTCATCTGAAAGTATTCTTCTTCAGAAACTCCTACCGAAGAACTGCCGAGGCAGAAAAAGCAGGCGTCGTATCCGCCAAGACGATCTTCGATTGCGGAAAGGTCGAAGAAATCTCGATGAACTATCTCCGTCAGCTTTGTATGCACTACCTCGCAAGACCTTCGGCCCACGACCAAGACTTGTTCAACGTCGTCGTTTTTCAGGCATTCGTGCAACACGCCTTCGCCCACCATTCCCGTCGCTCCCGTTATGATCGCTTTGATCTTGTCCATGGCATAAACCGTTTTTAGGGTTCGACGGGAATCTTTGCCTTTTCGGCCTTGGCCCAATCGCACAGAACCTTCTTCTGATCGGCGTTCAGCCCCGCGTCGCGGTGTATCCACAAATAGGATGGGAGCGGCATCGATCCGTCCTCTACTTTCTCGCAGATCTCGTCCAGTTTGTGGGCCTTTTTCTTATTCGAATATGTGCCCCATTCGCTGAAGTTCACCTCGCGTCTGCCCTCATCGATATGATCGGCCAGAAACCAGTTAAACGGCGTGATGCGCGAATACCACGGATAGATCGTCTTGTTCGAATGGCAATCGTTGCACGACCGTGAGAGGACCATTTGGACATCCGGCGGAACTCCCGCGGATTCCTCGACCGTCTGACCGGCGGCGACCGGAGGGTTGGAAAAGTTCGGCCGGATGAATTGCGCGGCGATCAAGCCGATCACCAGGGCGATTAGAACGATCTTAATTATCTTTTTCATATACTGGCAGACCTTTTTCTAAAGTTTCGAATCATATTAGAATAGCTTTCGGCATATGTTCAATCCGGTCGTGATAGCTATTCCTTTCTTTGCGGCGACCATCGCACTCGAAGCATGGTGGACGGGCCGAACGGGCGCCCGTGCGTATGCGACAAAAGATGCCTGGAACAACATTTTTATCGGGTTCGCCAGCGTCGGATTCGGTTTGATCTTCGGCCTTTTCATTTCCGCGATATACGCGGCGGCCTATTCTGCCGCACCGTTCAAGTTTCCCGTCGATGCGTGGTGGTCGTGGGTGATTCTTTTTTTCGTCGATGACCTCGCCTATTACTGGTTTCACCGCATCAGCCACGAATCGCGCCTGTTCTGGAATTTTCACGTCGTTCATCATTCCAGCGAAGAGTACAACCTCAGCGTTGCGGTGCGGCAAAGTTGGTTCAGCGGCCTGCTTCACTGGATATTCTATCTTCCGGTGATGCTGATCGGTTTTCCTCCCTGGATGTTCGTTATCATGCACGGGTTCAACCTGATTTACCAGTTCTGGATTCACACCAAACTTATCAAGCGTCTCGGGGCGTTGGAATGGATATTGAACACTCCGTCGCACCACCGCGTGC
>JABFSB010000376.1 GCA_013140875.1 Acidobacteriota bacterium | reverse complement strand
TCGATCGCGGACCGATAAATCCCGAACGGCTGATCGGCGGCGGCACGTGGTCGGCTTATTGGTACAACGGTTATATCTACTCTTCCGAGATAGCACGCGGCCTTGACGTCCTCGAACTCGTTCCGACGACGATGCTTACACAGGCGGAGATCGACGCCGCCCGGTTGGTTCGCGTTGCGGAACTAAATGTGCAAAATCAACAGCGAATCGTCTGGCCGCGCAACCTGATTGTCGCAAAGGCTTATCTCGATCAGCTTGAGCGTTCACAGACCCTTCCGGCGGACCGGATCGCGGCTATGAGACTCGCGATCGGGAAAGCCGAGGTTTCTCAAAAAGATCGGGGCAAGTTAAAGAACTTCGTGCCGTCCTTGAGGAAAGTCTCGGCCTCAACAAAAAAGGCCGCGGAGGCGTCCAGATTGACTGCCCTTGCAGAAATACTCGAGCGACCAGCCTGATATCGATGAGGCAGGACAATGGGCGAAGTTCCGAGCCCGAGATATTCGGGCCGGAGCCCTCGTCATGCAGTGCCGGTTAAATTTTCATCGGGCTTCGGTAAGGAATGGCCTTCCCATTGACTGTCCGACCATCGTCAAATATCGTGATGATCCGTCTACGAAATTGCAGGATCAATTGCTCTGCCAATTTCGTCCCGGACATTGTATAATTTTAACCGAGGCTCTATGAACACAACAGTTGAAACAAAGCTTACGACCGAGGAGCTACGCCAAATGGTTGACTCAATGGTCGAGGAAAAGCTCGTCTCTATCCTCGGTGACGATGAAGATCATCTGGAAATTAGGGACGAGGTAAAGGCGAGACTGCTTCGACAACGGGCGGAAATGAAGAACGGGCAGAATAGCGTATCCTTCGAAGAAGCGATGACCAGGATCGGGCTAGCTGATTGATGTACTCCATACGCGTTGCCACTGAAGCTTTGGATGAGATAAGCCGTCTAGATAAACGAACGGCAAAACAGGTAATGGCTAAAATATCCTGGTTGGCTGAAAATGCGAACCAAATTTCTCCTCTTGGTTTGCGCGGAAATTTGGCTGGTTTTTCAAAGCTGCGAATCGGAGACTATCGGCTTATTTATGAATTAAATCATGATGACAATTTAGTAAATGTACATTTTTTCGGTCATCGTAGTGAAATCTATAAACTCTAATTGTATTGCTAGTTAAAACTCCGCAGAAAATTCTCCGCCAGGCTCATTAACCCTTCTCGTTTTCCAGCGTCCATTTTTGCAAGCATCTTCGGCATTATCGAAAGGCGCGGATTGTTTAGAAAAAACTTTTCGTGTTTAGCGATAAAGCGCCAATAGAGGGCGTCCCAGATTTCGGTCCACGGGCCGGCGGGGAAGTCGGACATTTTGCGGATGTAGTTCGAGCCGGAGATGTAGGGCTTGGTCGTGATCGAGCCGCCGTCCGATTGGAGGCTCATGCCGTAAACGTTCGGTACCATCACCCAGTCGTACGCGTCGATGTAGAGTTCCATGAACCAACGGTAAGCCTCGTCAGGATCGATCTCGGTCAGCACCATAAAATTGCCGACGATCATCAGGCGTTCGATGTGGTGCGAGTAGGCGTTTTTCAGGACCTTTTTTATGACGTTGTCGAGTGGGTCGATACCGGTCGTTGCGGCCCAGAAGCTTTTCGGCAGCTTGCGTTTGTGATTCCAGAAATTTGTCGTTCTCTGCTTTCGGCCGAGGGCGACGTAGACGCCTCGCATATATTCGCGCCAGCCGATGACCTGCCGGATAAAACCTTCGAGTGAGTTGATCGGCGTTTTATGTTTTTTCGCATACGCGAGCGTTTTGTCGATAACCTGCAGCGGGGTGAGCAGGCCGATGTTCAGCATCGGTGTCAGCACGCTGTGAAAAATGAACGCCTCGTCTTTCGAAACGGCATCTTCGTAATCACCGAAAAGCTCCAGCCTTTCCGCCAGAAATTTATCCAACCAATTTTCTGCCTGATCGAACGTCACCGGATAGGCGAAATCTTCAGCGTCGCCATAGTTTCCGCCAAATTGCTTTTCCACGTATTCGATCGCCTCCGTTACAAAGCCATTCCGCCTCGACTTGGATATGTCCGGCACCGAAAGCTTTTTCGGAAGCTTTTTTCGGTTCTCGGGGTCGAAGCTGAATTTGCCGCCGACCGGTTTGCCATCCGGCTCCATTAGAATTTTTCGTCGCTCGCGCTCGCGGCTATAGAATCGGGCCATCGAAAATGATTTGCGGCCAACGAAATAATCCTCGATCTCTTTTGATGAATTGATAAACATCGGCGAATCGACGCGGGCGTGAGCAATGCCGGCCGTTGTTAAAGATTTGACGAGACGACTTTCAAGCCAATCGTCGACGGGATCGACATACGATACGTCCGTCACTTTTTCCTTTTTCAGGATTTTACCGATCTCACCTGTCGTGTCGATCTCGTCCGAATCCACGTAACGAATCTTTATCCCTCGTTTTTCGAGCAAGTCCGCATAAAACCTCATTGAGGCGCGATGGAGGACGAGCTTTTGTTTGTGAAACGCAAACTACGTAAAAAGCAGCGGTTCTTCGATCAAATACGCTGTGTCGTAACCGTCTAGCATAGGGTTCTGACGAAACAGCTGATGAGGATAAACGAGTGCCGCAGTTTTGCTCATAAATTTCCCAAACCGCCGACAATTGTATGGTGACGAAAATAGCTAACAGCTGTCGGCCGATAGCTGTTAGCTAATATTTAAAAAACGAGTACCAGACTGTCAGTGCCGTGTGTTAGGTTCTTATTATGCCCGCCATCGAGGTGATCATCAATTCCGGTTCCGGCAGCGTTCTGGCCGGCGAAACGGAACGAAGCCTGCGACAGCGGTTCATCGCTCACGGCGTAAAGGCAAATGTTCATCTGGCTGAAACGGGTGGCGAGATCGTCAGGCTTGCCGCGAAGGCGGCGGACGGCGAAGCCGAAATAATCGTCGCGGGCGGAGGCGACGGTACAATAAGTGCGATCGCTAATGAAGTGTTTCGTGCCGGCAAAATTTTGGGAGTGTTGCCGCTGGGAACATTGAACAATTTTTCCAAAGACCTGGGCATTCCGCAGGATCTTGGAGGTGCGATAAAGATAATCGCCAAGGGCGACGCCGAAAAGGTCGATCTGGCCGAGGTGAATGGTAGGATTTTCATCAATAACTCCAGTATTGGTCTTTATCCGCAGATGGTGCGTCAGCGTGAGGAACAGCAACGGCTGGGATATGGAAAGTGGAGGGCAGCGTTTTGGTCGTGGCTGCGGATATTCAGGATCTCGCCGTTTCTTAAAGTCGCGATCACGCTGGATGGAAAACAATTTCAGCGAAAAACACCTTTCGTGTTCGTCGGAAATAATGAATACGAAATGGACTTTTACAATATCGGGCGTCGGCCAAAATTGAATGAAGGAAAACTGAGTCTTTATTTTTTGCACCGCGAAGGCCGCTGGGGCGTTACCGTACTGGTTTTTAGAACGGTTTTTCAGCGATTGAGACAGTGGCGTGATTTCGAAGCGGTGAGCACCGAAGAGATTACGATCAACACACGAAAAAAACGCATTCTCGTCGCATTTGACGGCGAAATAGCAGTGATGGAATCGCCGCTTCGTTACCGAACTTTGCCGAACGCTCTGAGCGTGATCGTGCCGGAGAAAAGATGAGAAAGATCGTCCACATCTCCGATATCCATTTCGGAAGTGAAGACCAGGGCGTGGTCGAGCGATTGGTCGAAAAGATCATCGAACTTGAACCGCACCTTATAGTTGTGTCGGGCGATCTAACTCAGCGAGCCCGTAAATCGCAATTCGAGCAGGCCAGGGAATTTCTTAATCGTTTACCGCAGCCGCAGGTCGTCGTTCCGGGCAATCACGATGTTCCACTTTACAACGCGTTCGACCGGTTCGTTCATCCACTGGACAAATACAAAAAGTTCGTGAGCGATGACCTTGAACCTTTTTTCCAGGATGATGAGATGGCCGTGATCGGCGTGAACACCGCTCGATCTTTAACCATCAAGGGCGGACGCATCAGCGCTGAGCAGGTCGCAAAGATACGAATGCAAATGTCGACGGTTTCGGACGAGCTTTTGAAAGTGGTTGTCACGCATCATCCGTTCGACGTACCCGACGGACGTGATGAAGACGACATTGTTGCCCGTGCCAAAGAGGCGATGCCGCTGATCGCGGAAAGCGGCGCCGACGTTTTTCTCGCGGGCCACCTTCACATCAGCCACATCGGCCAATCTGCTCGGCGTTATAAACTTGATGACGGATATTCGGCCCTCATCATCCAGGCGGGCACTGCTGCATCGGTCCGCGAACGCGGCGAAGAAAACAGTTTTAATCTGCTGGAATTCGAGCGGCCTTTTCTGACCGTCCGACGATTTCAATGTTCGATACCCTCGGCTGGCTTTCACCTGGCCGCCGACGAACGGTTCACCCAGTCCGAGCACGGGTGGTCGCGAATGTGAAAACCCGACCCTGCTAATTTATTTGCCGGGCAAAATCGCCTAAGATATTCATTTGGAGTATTAAAGTTATGCCGGAACCTGAAGAAATTAAGACTGAAACGGAAGATCAAGGCCTGCTAAGTAAGGTCGGTGGCCTTGGCCAGAAGATAATCGGCGAGATCGAAACGCTGGTCGGAGTGGTCAACGCCGATCCGCTTGCCCAGGCCGAGGGCGAATTTAACGTCGAGGTGGGCGAGATACGGGAAGAGCTTGAGGAAGATTTGGGAAATGAGGACGAAACAACCGCCGCACGATAAAACCATGCCAGTTAAGATTCGAAGTTGGGTTGTTCCTCGTTTTCTTGCCGCTGTTTTTTTGGTGGTGGGGTTCGTGGGAGCACCGTTGAACGCCCAAGTGGGATCGTCTGCGAAGCCCAAAAGGGTTGGGCTGATAGTAACTGACAAAGACGGAACTCTTGTCAGTGACCTTAAAAAAGAGGAACTTTCAGTATCCGTGAACGGGACTTCTTATCCGGTTTTTCAACTGAGTAAGAATACGTTGCCATCGGTCGTGGTCTTATCATTGGATAATTCCGGAAGCTTGCGGCAGCATCTAAAGGTATTGGTTGATGGAGCCATGGAGATTGCGGGTTCCAATGACCGAAAGAATCTCTTTCTCTTAATGCGTTTCGTCGGTCGAGACAATGTCCAAATCACGGACAGATTTAGTTCCGACCCAGCCTTTCTCGAGTCCAAACGCAATATGTTCTTTATTGAAGGTGGGCAAACTGCCGTTATCGATGCTGTGCATAAGGCGGTTCAGATAGTTAGCGGACAGAACAACTTGAATCAAGAATACAGAAAAGCGGTTGTCGTTATTTCTGACGGGGAAGACCGGGACAGCAAAACTTCCATTAAGGAACTTCAAGAGCTAATAGGTAAGGAGAATGTCCAGGTTTACTTTGTTGGCCTTACCGAACTTCTTTCCGAGGAAAGTGGCTTTATTGGAAAAAGTCCCGTCAAAAAAGCCAAAGAGTTCATCGAAATGGTCGCAAGTGAAAGTGGCGGGGCTGCAATTTTCCCAAAGGAAAAGGATATTCTAAAAGCGGCTAGTTCGATCCGGGCAATGATGAACGACCAATATATTTTGACGCTTGAGACTACAGACCAACTTCCGGTAGGATCGCGAGTGCAAATCGATTTTGCGCCGAATAGCAAACGAAAGAACGTAGGTCTTCGCTACAGGCCGTTGATAAACTGAAACGGAATGTTTTGGATTGGTGATGATTCCCAAAAAAGAGACTCAACAGTATATTTTGCCGCGTCGAATGCGCGGGCTGCAGCCGACGCTGATACGGCAGTTTTTTGAACGTGCGTTGCCGGACAGCATCAACTTCGGCCTTGGCGAGCCTGACCTTCCTACACCGCAGTTCTTGCGTGATGAGGCGGCGCGGATCGCGCGTGATGAGCAGAATGGTTATACGTCGCATCCCGGCATTCCGGCGCTTAGGACAAAGATCGCCGAACAGTATCCGCATCTGAATTTGCCGATGACCGGCGTGGTCGTGACGTGCGGTTCGCAGGAAGCGATGACCGATGCGTTTATGTGCTGCATCGATGAAGGTGACGAGGTACTTTTGCCGAACCCGAGCTTTCCCGCCTATGACGCGTGTACGCGGATCGCACAGGGCAAACCGGTCTATTATCGGATGCCCGCGGAGACTGAATTTTCTTTTGACATTGAAGAGTTTCGGTCAAAGATAACTCCGAAAACAAAGGCGGCCGTCGTGATCAGCCCGTCGAATCCGACCGGTAAGATAATGACCGCCGCAGACTATCGCCAAATTGCCGAAGCTCTGGACGGCACAGGCATTTGGCTGCTTTCGGATGAGATATACAGCGACCTATATTTCGGCGAGCGGCCGCATTCCGCATCCGAATTTTACGAAAGAACGATCATTCTCAGCGGCCTTTCGAAATCGTTATCGATGACCGGCTGGCGTCTCGGCTGGGCGGCGTGCTCCGATCCTGAGATGATAAACGCGATTCAGGTGCTTCACGGTTTCACGACTGTGTGTACGTCGACCATAACGCAGAAGGCATCGCTGCTGGCATGGACCGACGAGGCCGAAGCGGCCAAGCAGAACGCCCGCGATGTTTATAAAGCACGCGGCGAGTTTTTGGTCGGACTGTTCAAATCAGAAATGGGATTAAAAGCAACCTCGCCGGAAGGAGCGTTTTACACGATGCTCGATGTTCGGGAATTGGGAGACGACCTTGACGTGGCCGAAAAATGTTTGCAGAACAGAGTTGTGACCGTACCGGGCGTGGCGTTCGGTTCCGAAGCGAAAGGATTTTTGCGGATTTCGTTCTGCAATACCGAGCAAAAAATGGTCGAAGGCGTCGAGCGGATGAAAGAGGTACTGACTAGATGAAATCGTCCTTTTTTCTCTTGGTAATTCTTTTTGCGTCTTGTGCGACGAGAGATCAGGTTTCTAGAAGTAACGCGAATAAACAGAAAGACGCCGAAAATTCACCTGTGAAAAACGGAGGTGTCAATGAGAGCGAGGCTGGCTCAAACAACAAATCGAATTGGGCGATGCCAGTCGGTGGAATTCTTAATGATAAAGCCACGTTTTTGCCGAAACCTGAGTATTCACATTCAACCAAAGTAAAGGGACAAGTAAGGGTAGCTGTTCTCGTGAATGAAAGCGGAAAAGTCTATTCTGCAGGGGCAATCTACGGACCGTCAGTTATGCGACTACGGGCAGAGAGAGCAGCTCGTCAGGCTGAGGTGTCGCCAATGATCTTCGACGGAAAGGCAGTGAAATTTAGCGGGTTTCTTATCTATGAATTTGAGGAATAATCGAGTCCTCACGGACCCCGTTGCATCCTTAGGCCAGACGAGTTTTCCAGTAATCTGGTTCGCGGCTTAGGTGCATGATGGCGAGGATATTTACGTCGTCGTCGATAATCTCGTAGATCAAACCGTATGGGAAACGTTTACAAAGACACCGACGAATTTGTTCAGTGAGCGGCTGCCAGGCGTATGGGTGATTTAAAATCCTCGATATTGTCGAGAAGACTTCGATTGCAAAGTCGGTTCCAAGTCCCTCGGCTTGTTCGTTAAGATAGGAAACGGCTTCATAGAATTCCGACTCCGCTTCGGGGTGAATAGAAAAATTCATAGCCCCAGTTTTTCCCGAGCTTCTCTTAGAAAGACGCGGCCGTCAACGGGCTTTACTCTTCCAGATCGAATCTCGTCAGATCTTTTTTCGGCTTCCGCTATCCATAGGCGATCGACCTCCGAATCGATCGGCTGGACGGTTTCCAGGAGGCGGTCAATTATAGCCAGCCTCATCTCTATCGGTAGTGATTCCGCCGTCCTTAGGAATTTCGTTGCTTCGGCTGTAAAAGTCTCGTTCATAGAAATATTGTACACCCGTTTTCTGATGGAGCATTTGATTTTGCAAACCTACTGCCAGAGATGAGAAAATCGAGGTCGTTACGGTAGTCGTCGGTTGTCGAGTATGAGCAAAAAATATCGAGTCGGAATTCTTGGTGCGACCGGGACGGTCGGGCAGCGGTTTTTGCAGCTTCTTGAGGGGCATCCGCAGTTTGAGGTTACGGCGTTGGCGGCTTCGGACCGGTCGGCGGGGAAGACATACGC
>JABFSB010000175.1 GCA_013140875.1 Acidobacteriota bacterium | reverse complement strand
AAACATGACTTCTCTTCAAATCTTTAGCGGTATCGGCAAAAAGGCGGTTATCGCGATCATGATCATCACCACACTGGTGCTCGCCGTTGCGGCTCAAAGGGTTGAACCGCAGCAGGGACGCCGCTACGGCGACCCCGGATTCCGCGGCGAACCGATCAATTTGAATGTTGTGAACGCTGACGTTCGCGACATACTCAACTATATTACCGAGCAGTACGGCATCAACTTTGTGATCGACAAGTCGGTACAGAAGGTGCCCGTGACCGTAAACGTGACCGACGTTCCGTGGAACATCGCTCTCGATTCGGTCATGCGCTCGCAGGAACTTGGCATTCAGGTCAACGGCACGATCCTTCGGGTTGCAGACGCAAAAGCGTTGGCGTCGGAAGGCGAAGTGTTTAGATCCCAGCAGAACAATGCCCTCGATTCGCTGCCGCTCGTGACGGAACTCATCCGCCTGAACTATGCTCGGGCAAAAGATGGTCTGGTAACGGGACAGGTGACTTCGGGAACGAAGTCAGGTCTTTCGAATACGGCCGATTCATACGGACCGGCGAGCGGACCGAATTTCGCAGGTGCCTCCGCGACGGGTGGTTCGACCGACGGCATACTTCCGATCATCAAGCGCCGCCTTTCGCGACGCGGAGCGATCGAGGTCGACGGCCGGACCAACACGCTGATCATCACCGACGTTCGCGAGAACATCGATTCGATCCGCCAGCTCGTAACGCTGCTTGACCAGCCCGAGCCGCAGGTCGAGATCGAGGCCCGTATCGTCGTTGCGACCCGCAATTTCAGCCGCGACATCGGTATTCAGTTAAATGCATTTGTCGTGGGCAACGGAACGGATCCCGCGGGCGGCGTTTTCCAGACGGCACCTGTAACGGGCGTACCGGCAACCGTACCGACGGCGAACCCGAACGGCCTTTCGTCGCAGCTGATCAATACGGCCATTGGTCTTACGACCGGCGTTTTCGGTACGGCCCGCATCAGTGCTTTGATAACCGCGGGCGAATCGAAAGGACTGGCGAAAGTCATAGCGACACCGCGTGTTACGACACTTAATAATCGCAAGGCCGAGATCAAGAGCGGATCGAAGATCCCGGTTACAACGATCCAGCCCGGCGGTGGTGCCGGTGGATTCGCGGTTGCAACTACGGAATATGTCGATGTCCCGCTCAAGCTCGAAGTAACGCCTCAGATCACCGAGGTCGGTACCGTTATCCTTAGTGTCGTTGCCGAGAACAGCTCGACGGCCCCGATCGTGGCCGGTGTCGCTCCGGCGATCAACACGCAGAGCATGACGACGGAAGTAACCGTGCCCGACGGCGGAACGACCGTTGTGGGCGGAGTTCTTTCAGACGACGAGCGTGAGAACGTAAGCCGCACGCCGGGTCTTTCGCGTGTACCGCTGCTCGGACTTCTCTTCAAGCGTAAGGGCGTCCGTCGCGATACAGCCGAAATCCTGTTCTTCATCACGCCGCGTATCTATCGTCCAGAGTTCACCAATAACGGAGTGACGACGACCGATCGGCCGAAGAACACGACCATCATTCAACCGGTGCCGCTTGGCAATCCGTCGTCCAACTCGGACCCGGCTGTCCCTGTGACGCCGTACACCAATCCGCTGTTGCCGGTAGTCCAGCCGGCGGCGACGCCAAAACCATAACTGCATCATCGTTAAGATGACTTGTCCGTGAGGATGTCCGTCTTGGGGGCGGCTCCTCCGTTTCCTCCGCAAATAAAAAACCCGTCAGTGTTGAGTAACACTGACGGGATTTTTTGTTTTGGATTGATTTGGAACCTAGTGGACTGTAACAGTTGAACTGATGGCACTTTGTGGCCTTTGTGTCTTCAACTTTGTGATCTTTGTGTTTATAAGAGCCTTAACACAAAGATCGCAAAGAGTGGACACAAAGTGCACAAAGAAGAAAAGGCATCAAGTACTTTCGAAATTACGATCACTACTCGGCGATATATCCGCTGGGGACCGGGATGTCGCCGGTTTGGCCAAATGGCGTTGAACTGAAGCTCGGGCCGGCGGTACCCAGCACGTACCAGGTTCCCGTGCGGAAGACCGCGATATCGGCCCGGCCGTCGCCGTCATAGTCGGCCGGCACCGGACGATCGCCGGTCGCTCCAAAGGTGGTCGAGTAAAAACCGAGCGTTGCGTTGATCGTATACCAGGTCGCGTTCGAAGGCCGAAAAACCGAGATGTCGGTCTTCCCGTCGCCGTCATAATCGGCCTGCACCGGCAGATCGCCGGCCTGTCCGAACGGGATAACGACAAAGTTAGGATTCTTGGTCGTCAACATGTACCACGTTCCGGTCGATTGTCTGAATACGGCGATATCGGTTTTGCCGTCGGCGTCATAGTCGCCCTGAGCAACCTTGTCGGTCGAAACTCCGAACTGGGTCGCGGTGAATCCGATGGTCGTTCCCTGAACATACCAGGTGCTGTTCGTCGGCCGGAAAACCGCAAGGTCGTTGAGGCCGTCGCCGTCATAATCGCCCGGCACCGGAATATCGCCGTTCTGTCCGACCTGGCG
>JABFSB010000089.1 GCA_013140875.1 Acidobacteriota bacterium | reverse complement strand
ATAAAGCAGAGAACTTCACCGTCGAAGGCGATCAGGTCGATCTCACCTGTTACCTGCGCGTTGTTGGTGTTTCTGCCGATCGGTGCTTTGAAATTTGCCAGGACAAGGCGATACCCGTGCTGCTGCAGATGCACGGCCGCAAGGTTTTCGCCCATTTCGCCGAGCGTTCTTGAACTTTGCCACGCCAGCCTATTATCCTGTTCTACAAAGGCCATTAAAGAAAAATTTGTCGAGGTGTTTGTGAAAATCGATTGTACCAGAAACTTTTTTGCATCCGTAACCCTGATCATGTATGGAGCCGCGAGTATCTATTGCCAACAAGTACCGGCGAAAGGACCAACAACATTACCCGAAGTCGTGCAAATGGAAAAGATGCCGATCTCGTCATACGACCCGGCGAAACTGCCGCCGCCGTTTCATACCGAAAGTGCCCGAAGAAATTCGCGTATTGTCCCGATGCCCGCAAGTGGAAAGCTGACCGTGCCGAAAGGTTTTAAGGTCAACGTGTTTGCCGAGGGCGATTTCCGTGTGCCCCGCTGGATGGCCTTGGCCCCGAACGGAGATGTCTTTCTTGCGGATTCGGGTGCGAACTCGATCATCGTTTTGAGAGACAAGAACAAGGATGGCGTCGCAGAAGAGAGATTCGTTTTTTCCAACAAGCTTTCTCAGCCATTCGGGATGGCGTTTCATAAGGATTGGTTTTATGTCGCCAACACGGATTCAATCGTTCGATTTAAATACAAGTCCGGGCAGACGGCGGCCGAAGGCGATCCTGAAAAGCTGGTCGAGCTTACGGCGGGCGGATACAATCAGCACTGGACGAGGAACCTGCTTTTCTCTCCGGACGGAACGAAGCTGTTTGTTTCGATCGGTTCGGCGAGTAACGTTAGTGTCGAGGCCGATCCGAAACGGGCCGCAATTTCGGTTTACGATCCCGATGGAAAGAACCATCGCATCTACGCTGCGGGTCTAAGAAATCCGATCGGCCTGGCGTGGAATCCGAAAACCGGCGAACTTTGGACCGCGGTAAACGAACGCGATGGACTCGGTGACGACCTTGTGCCCGATTACGCAACCGGCGTTAGGGAGGGCGGCTTTTATGGTTGGCCTTATTCGTATCTCGGACAAAACGAAGACCCTCGACGAAAGGGCGAACAGCCTGAACTTGTCAAAAAATCGATCGTGCCGGATGTGATCTTTCAATCGCACGTCGCGGCCCTTGGTATTCAATTCTATTCCGCAAAAATGTTTCCGAAAGAATATCAGGGCGACGCGTTCGTCGCGTTTCACGGCTCATGGAACCGCCAGAAGCTTTCGGGATATAAAATCGTTCGCATCAAGTTCGACAATAAAGGCAAGCTGGAAGGGAATTCGTATGAGGATTTCGTTTCGGGCTGGCTGCCGGACACAAACTCGAACGAGGTTTGGGGCAGGCCGGTCGGCTTGCTGGTCGCGGCGGACGGCTCGCTGCTGATCACGGACGACGGCGGCGACAAGGTCTGGCGTGTGAGTTACGGTAAATAGACAAAAGGAAAGCCGCGGAGGAAGACAGGATTCTCCGCGGCTTTTCCTTTATTGCTCAAACCGTATATTACGACTTGGGCATCAGAACGCTGTCGACAACGTGGATCACACCGTTCGACTGCATAACGTCGGCAATAGTCACGGTCGACTTGCCGCCTTTTTCGTCCGTCAGAACGACGCTTTTACCTTCCATCGTTGCCGTCAGCGTGCCGCCTGCGACGGTCTTGAACGTGGCTTTTCCTTTGCCTTCCTCGATCGCCTTTGCGATGCTGGCCGCATCCTGCTTGCCCGCAACGACGTGGTAGGTGAGGATGCCCGCGAGGGCCTTTTTGCTTTCCGGCTTCATCAGGGTTTCGAGCGTGGCCTTCGGAATCTTGTCGAAAGCTTCGTTCGTCGGAGCAAAAACGGTGAACGGGCCTTTGCCTTTCAGTGTCTCTACAAGATCGGCAGCTTTAACCGCCGCAACCAGTGTCGTGTGATCTTTCGAGTTCACCGCGTTGTCGATAATATCTTTGGACGCGAGCATCGGAGCTCCGCCGACCATCGGGTTGCCGTCCGTGGCCGGAGCCGTTGCGGTGTTCGACGCCATCGCGTTGTTGCTGGACATCGCACTCGTATTCGAGCGGTTCATGTTAGAGTTCATCGCCCCGTTATTCGCCGCGGGCGGTGCTCCGCATCCGGCCATCAAAAAAGTTCCGGCGGCGGTCGCTGTTAGTATCAAGTTAAATTTCATTTCAGTCTCCTAAAGAAAATTAAGAACGTCCCTCGAAAAACGTACTTCTTTCCACACAAGTGCCCGAAAGCAATGTGAGCAGTTTCCGCAAGTCGTTCTTTATTAGGTTTCGCCGAGGCGGGATATTTGGATTCAGGCTTCTATTTACGTCCGTAAGCTACGGTTGAAAGCGTTGAGCCGTTTCTTTAATTCAACGATCGACTGGCTGAGTTTTGTGTTGCTCGGTTCGCTGAGAAGTTTCAAGTCAAACGCGAGAAGGACGAAATATTCCAGCCGGTTCGCCAAACCCAGAGC
>JABFSB010000168.1 GCA_013140875.1 Acidobacteriota bacterium | reverse complement strand
GCGTCGCCAGCCTGAACACGCTCGGAAACCTGAACAATGCCACGCGGCAAACCGATGACGATACCGGCAAAAATAAGCAGCGAAATACCGTTGCCGACGCCGCGTTCGGTGATCTGCTCGCCCAGCCACATCACGAACACGGTTCCTGTCGTGAGCGTGACGACGACCATCAGGCTCGCGGCCCAGGTTTCAGGGATGATGCCGTTTCGGCTCAGCCAGGTGGCGACAAAAAACGTCTGGACCGAGCACAGGACAACGGTCAGATACCGTGTCCACTGGTTCATTTTTTGGCGGCCGACTTCGCCTTCTTCCTGTATTTTTTTGACCGCCGGCGAAAGCACCGGAAGGAGCTGCATGATGATCGACGCCGTAATGTAAGGCGTCACGCCGAGAGCAAATACCGAGATCGTCCGAAAATTTCCGCCGGAGAAAAGATCGAGTACACCGAGAAGCGTTCCAGCCACATCGCCCCAAACTTGTTCGAGGCGGGCCTTATTGATTCCCGGGGCGGCAATGTGAGCGCCCAAACGATAGACCGCCAAAAGCCCGAGCGTAAACAAAATACGCTTCCGGAGCTCCGGGATCTTGAACATGTTCTGGACTGCGTTTAGAAACTTCTCCATATATTTAAACAGTACGACAGACTTTCCAGTCTGTCGCCGCGAGCAGAAGATTTTTTTTTCAGTGCCGAGAAAACTTGGGGCTTAAGCGAAAGGCTGGAATACCTCTCGTTCTAAGCGGCTACCGCTTTCTCGATCTGCGTCGCCGAACCGCCGGCCTTCTCGATCTTGTCTTTGGCGGTCTTCGTAAACCGGTGGGCCGATATCTTCATCGATTTCGTAACGTCGCCGTTGCCCAGGATTACGAGGTCGTGCTTTGCTTTTTTGATCAGTCCGCGTTCGTGCAGAATTTCCGGCGTAACCTCGTCACCCGCGTTAAAACTCGCTTCGATCTTCGCCAGGCTGATCTCGATCCACTCTTTCTTAAAAATATTCGTAAACCCGCGCTTCGGCAAACGACGCTGCAGCGGCATCTGTCCGCCCTCGAAACCCGGACGGCTGCTGTAGCCCGAACGGGACTTTTGCCCCTTATGCCCGCGGCCCGCTGTTTTGCCAAGACCCGAGCCGGGCCCGCGGCCAACACGTTTTTTCTTATGGGTCGAACCCGGTGCCGGTTTTAAGTTATTCAGTCCTAATGCCATTGTTTTTCCTCTGAAAAAACTTTACCACAGAGACACTGAGACACAGAGAAAATACAGATTAAGGCTCTGTGACTCTGTGTCTCTGTGGTTAAATCCTACTCCACGATCCTCAGCAGGTGAGGAACCTTGTTCACAATACCGCGTGTCGCCGCCGAATCCGGCCGCGTCACTTTTTGGTTCAGTTTTGTGATGCCAAGACTGCGAACAATGTTCTTCTGCTTTTGCGAATAACCGATCGAGCTTCTGTAATACTGGATCGTTACCGTGCCGCCCGCCGAATTTTCTGTATTCTTTGCCATTTCACTATTCTCGATTTCAGATCTGCGACTTTCAGACTAATCGCAAATCGAAATTCGCAAATTAAACTAATTCTTCCACCTGCTTTCCGCGCAGCCGGGCAACCTCAAGCGGGTCCTTCATTCTGGTGAGGCCATTGAATGTTGCACGCACAACGTTGTGGTTGTTGCTCGACCCGAGGATTTTCGTACGAACGTTATGAACGCCCAAAGCCTGTAAAACCAATCGGACGGCACCGCCGGCGATAACGCCGGTCCCTTCCGCGGCCGGCTTGAGCAGGACGCGGCCGGCACCGTACTCGCCGATAAGTTCGTGCGGCAGCGTACCGTCGATCAGCGGAACGCGGATCAGGCTGTTCTTCGCCGCTTCGACCGCCTTCTTGATGGCGTTCGGTACTTCCTTCGCCTTTCCCGTGCCGAAACCGACGTGGCCCGATTCGTCGCCGACCACGACCAGTGCCGCGAACGACATATTCTTGCCGCCCTTCACCACCTTTGTAACGCGGTTGATCGAAATAAGCTGGTCCTTCAGCAAAAGGCCGTTAGGAGAAATTCTCTGTTTATTCATTACCCTCTTCCTTCGCCGGCGTCGCCGCCGCTTCATTCTTGTTCAAGCCCGCTTCACGAGTAGCATCGAGCAAAGCCTTGACGCGGCCGTGATAAACATAGCCGCCGCGGTCGAACACGACGTTCGAAACACCCGCCGCCAATGCTCGCTCGGCAATCGTCTTGCCGATGCTTGAAGCTGCGGCAATGTTGCCGCCCGTGCCCGAGAAAGCTTTTTCCGCAGTCGATGCCGTAGCCAGCGTTTTACCCGCTACGTCGTCGATGACCTGCGCGTAAATGTGGTTCAGGCTGCGGAAAACCGCCAGCCTCGGCCGTTCGGCCAACCCGCGTACCTTCTTGCGGATGCGGCTGTGAACGCCGCGACGAATATCTGCTCTGCTTTTCTGTCCCATAACTTTAAGTAACTATGAATGGTGAACGGTGAACGGTGAATGGAAATTGAATTCTTCATTCATCACTCATCACTCATAGTTCATCACTACTTACCTGTCTTACCCGGTTTCAGCTTATACGTCTTGTTTGCGTAGCGGATCCCTTTTCCCTTATACGCATCCGGTTTGCGAAGCCGGTTCAATTCGGCCGCAACCTGCCCCAGCTTCTGCTTGTCGATGCCCGACAAGGTGATCGTCAATTGATATTGAACGATCGAAGTTTTCGTATTGATCCTCTCCGCCTTAGCTTCGACGCCATCGGGCAGCGGATATTCGATCGGGTGCGAATAGCCGAGTGCGAATACGATCTTTTTGCCCTGCACGTCCGCCTTGTAACCGACGCCGACAACATCGAGGTCGATCTTGAAGCCTTCGGTCACGCCGACAACAGCATTGTTCGCCAACGCCCGTGCCAGGCCGTGAAACGCCGCCAGATCGTCATTGGCCCTTACGGCCGTCAACGTTCCGTCTTCCTGCGTAAACTTAACACCGTTCGGGACCGGCGTATTGAGCGTTCCCTTCGGCCCCTTGACCTCAAGCGCCGTATCGCTGATGCTCACGGTCACCCCGGCGGGTATCGTGATCGGTTTTTTTCCTACTCGTGACATATCTTTTAAGGATGAGGGATGAGGGATGAAGGATGATTCTGCGGATGATCTTATTCATCCCTCATCCCTCCGCCCTCATCCTTTAATAAACTTCCGCCAATATCTCGCCGCCTACGTTCTCGGCCTTTGCTTTCTTGCCGCTCATCAGACCGCGCGAGGTCGAGACGATATTTACGCCGTATCCGCCCAAAACTCTCGGGATATCGCTCGCGTTCACATAAACGCGGCGGCCCGGACGCGAAACACGCGAAAGGTGTGTGATCGACGACGTGCCCTTCGAATCGTACCGAAGAAACACGCGGATAACGTACTTAATGCCTTCACCCTTGGTCGTGTAGTTGTTGATGTAGCCCTCTTCCTTAAGGATGCGGGCGACTTCCATCTTCAGTTTTGAACCAGGGATATCCACACGCGGATGATTCGCGGCGATCGCATTGCGAATCCGTGTCAGCATATCGGCTATTGGATCTGTCATTCTTCTTAACTCCGTCTATGTTTTGAGTCCCGCCTTCAGGCGGTCTCTTTTCTTCACTCCCCTCCTTGTCTAAGGAGGGGTGGCAGTCCGCGTATTTCACGGGCTGACGGGGTGGTGAGTTTGCCACCGATCTTCTACAGTCGCCTGGCGGAAGCAGCCGCCTAAAAGGCGGGACTCCAAAACTCTACCAGCTCGATTTCACCACGCCAGGGATCTGGCCTTCGAGTGACAATTCACGCAGGGCGATTCGCGAAACGCCGAACTTCCTCAGATAGCCGCGTGACCGGCCGGACTGAGAACAGCGGTTGCGGACGCGGATCGGGCTGCCGTCACGCGGCATTTTTTGCAATTTCATCACTGCCGCATCGACATCTTCCGGGCTCGATTTCGGGTTGTTGATGATCGCCTTCGCCGCCTTGCGCCGGTCGGCCCACAGGGCGACCTTCACTTTGCGTTTGTTGTTCTTAACTACTTTGCTGATCTTTGCCATTTCTTTTTAGTTTCAAGTTCCAGGTTTCAAGTTCCGAGTCCGACAAATTCCTAACTCGGAACTTGAAACTCGAAACTCAAAACTATTGCCTAAAAGGCATTCCCATCGATTTCAAAAGCGAGCGTGCCTGTTCGTCGTTGCTTGCCGTGGTCACGATCGAGATATTCATTCCGCGGGTTTTGTCGACCTTGTTAAAGTCGATCTCCGGGAAAATTAGCTGCTCACGAATGCCGAGCGTATAATTCCCGCGGCCGTCGAACGCTTTGCCTGAAATACCGCGAAAGTCGCGGACACGCGGCAGGGCGATCGAAATGAGCCGGTCGAGAAACTCGTACATCCGGTCGCCGCGAAGCGTGACCATCGTGCCGATGCTCATTCCCTGACGCAGCTTGAAAGCGGCAATCGATTTTTTCGCCTTGGTGATCACCGGTTTCTGTCCCGTCACGGCCTTCAATTCCTCAGTCGCAACATCCAGGATCTTTGCGTTCGAGCTCGCCTCGCCCAAACCCATGTTCACGATGATCTTCTCGATCTTCGGTATCGCCATCGGGTTCTTGATCTCGAACTCCTTTGCAAGTGCCGGTGCGATCTCGTTTTTGTATTTTTCTCTAAGTCTTGCCATTTCTTTGGTTTCGAGTTCCAAGTTCCAGGTTCCGAGTTCCGAACACTTGGAACTTAGAACTCGAAACTCGGAACAATATTATTCTTCGGCCGCCTTATCCGCCTCGGTCTTTTTCGGCTCTTTCTTGCCGAAAACATTCGGGGCCGGGATCAGTTTGCCGCTTTTCGCAACGCGGACCTTTTCTCCGTCACGTGTTTCGTATTTCACACGCGTAGGCTTGCCGGTATCCGGATCGACGAGGGCAACGTTTGAAATGCTGACCCACGCTTCCATCTGGACGATGCCGCCTTCGCGATTTAGCTGCGGTACCGGCTTGCGGTGACGCTTTACGATCGCCGCTCCCTCGACCTTGACCTTGCCGTTGCGTGCATCCACCGCGATCACGCGCCCGCGATACGGCTGACGCTTGCCCTGGCTGTCATAACGCGCATATTCCTTGCCCGCAATAAACACAACCTGATCGCCGCGTTTGATCTTGCTTGTAACTGTTCCTTTCTTTTCCGTCTTCATCTTATTATTCTTTTTCTTTTTCTCTTATTCCTCTTATTCTGTGGTAAAAAATCCGAACCACGGAAGAAAATGATAAGAAGAAAAGAAGCTAGATCACCTCAGGTGCGAGCGACACGATCTTCATAAAATTCTTTTCACGAAGCTCGCGGGCGACGGGTCCGAACACGCGGGTTCCGACCGGCGTTCCGTCATCTTTGATCAACACCGCTGCGTTTTCGTCAAAGCGGATATAGCTGCCGTCTTTACGGCGAACTTCTTTTCGCGTTCTCACAATCACGGCGTTATAAACCTTTCCCTTCTTTGCCGTTCCATCGGGTGCCGCTTCCTTTACGGTGACCTTGATCTTGTCGCCAAGCCGTGCGATCTTCGCCGTCGAACCGCCGATCGGCGCGATCATCTCGACACGCTTTGCACCCGAATTGTCCGCGACCGCCAAAGAGGTCTGCATCTGAATCATAACTTTCTCCCGTTTGGAGTCCCGCCTTTAGGCGGCCTCTGCCCGTTAAAGCGGGTACTCAAAACTTATAGTTCCGCCTTCTGAATGATCTCCACCACACGCCAGCGCTTTCTTGCCGACAGGGGCCGCGTTTCGATGATCCTCACTTTGTCACCGATCTTTGCACCGAGCTCATCGTGAGCCATGAATTTCTTTCGCTTGCGAACGTACTTGCGATAGATCGGGTGCTTGACCAGGCGATCGACGCGGACGGTCACGGTGTTGGTCATCTTGTCCGAAGCAACGACGCCGATCTTCTCCGCACGCTTGTGTACGATCTTCGACGCGGCGGGATCATCTGCCTTA
Organism: Acidobacteriota bacterium; assembly: GCA_013140875.1. Lineage (GTDB taxonomy): Bacteria > Acidobacteriota > Blastocatellia > Pyrinomonadales > Pyrinomonadaceae > OLB17. The sequence continues at coordinate 2,139 of JABFSB010000168.1, read as the reverse complement.
GCTTCCGCTTTCGCCTCCACCGGTTTCTTATCGGCCGACTTTTTCGCCGCAGCTTCTTTCGGTTCGGCAGCGGCCTCGGCGGACGCTTCCGCAGTCACCTCTTCGGCTGCGGCTTCTACCGTCGGCGCTTCGGCAACAGCCGTTTCTTCCGCGGCGGCTTCGATCTTTTCTTCAACTTCTTCTGTCTTTTTCTTTGGCATTTTCTTTTTCTTAGCTCCCCTCCTTACCAAGGAGGGGTGGCAGCCGCTTTATGGCTGACGGGGTGGTTCTCTCCGCTAAGCCTTTTTCCCCTTACCTTCACCCAAAAGCGTGTAAACACGGGCGAGCGTTTTCTTTTCGCGGCGTATGTCGGAGACCGTATCGCCGACGCCGAGCGCCTTGCGGAACTTCAACCGAAACAGCGATTCCTTCAACGCATCCGCCTGGTCCTTTAATTCTTCCGCGTTCATATCGCGAAGCTGGTCTAATTGCTCTTTAACTTTCATTTTCTAAACCACGCCTCCTTCCAGGTCGGCCCGCGAAACGAACTTCGTCTTGATCGGCAGCTTTTGCGCCGCAAGAGCAAAAGCTTCTTTGGCAAGCGTCGCATCGACACCCTGGATCTCATAAAGCACGCGGCCCGGTTTCACAACCGCCACCCAGTGATCCGGTGCACCTTTACCGGAACCCATACGCGTTTCGGCGGGTTTTCGCGTGATCGGCTTATCGGGGAACATTCTGATCCAGATCTTTCCGCCGCGTTTTACGTGACGCGTCATCGCGATACGGGCCGCTTCGATCTGGCGGTCGGTGATCCAACCCGCTTCCAATGCTTTCAGTCCAAAATCGCCAAAGTCGAGATTCTCGCCGCGCGTAGCTTTCCCGCGCATGCGTCCTTTCATTACCCTTCGGCGTTTGACCTTTTTCGGCTGCAACATAAAAAATCCTCGTAAATCGTCAAGCGTCAGTCGGTGCGGCGTTTTAGTTCACCACTCACCATTCACCACTATCTATTCCTGTCGTCCCTTCGCGGCCGTCTGTCTCCGCGTCCCGCTGAGCGGTCGACCTTTACTTCGTTCACCGGATCCGTCGTGGTCCCGCGTGCAAGCGCGGCATTCGGGTCGAGAATCTCACCGCGATAGATCCATACTTTAATGCCGATGATACCGAACGTCGTCAGAGCTTCGGCAAAACCATAATCGATATCGGCACGCAGCGTGTGCAGCGGAAGGCGGCCCTGCAGCGACCATTCGGTGCGGGCGATCTCGGCTCCGTTCAGGCGGCCGGCGATCATCACCTTAATGCCCTGGGCTCCGAACCGCTGCGATTCTTCCATCGTCTTTTTCATCGCACGGCGGAAGGCGATACGCTTTTCCAACTGCTGGGCGATCTTCTCTGCCTGCAATTGTGCGTTCAGTTCCGGGTGACGAATTTCCTGTATCGAGACCAGCACTTCACGGCCGGTCTTACGCGAAAGGTCTTCGCGAAGTTTTTCGATCTCGGTTCCCTTGCGACCGATGATGATGCCCGGACGCGCGGTGTAGATGATGATTTTCATGCGGGTCGCCGCACGTTCGATATCGATATGCGAAACGCCGCCGCCCGCGAATTTCTTTTTAAGATCGCGCTTGAGCGCCAGGTCTTCCGCCAAAAACTTCGCAAAATCGCCCTTTGAGTACCAGTGCGAATGCCAGTCCTTGTTGTAACCGACCCTGAATCCGTAAGGATGTACTTTCTGTCCCATATCTTTCTTCTCAAATCTCAAATTTCAAATCTGAGATTACGGTCGCCGCCTATTGTCGCTCGAGCTCCTCGTTCGTATCCTGCTGCTTCTCGTCCGCCGGCTTCGTCTCGTCTACGCTAGCGGTCGTTTGAGTCTCGACATTTTTCGCATCCGCGACCTCCGCATCGCCCTTCGCCGCCGTCTCGGCCGGTGCCGGAACTTCGGCAGCTTCCGCGGCTGGAGCTTCGACTTCTTCCGCTACAGGCTTATCGGCCTTCTTCTCTTTCTTTAGTGCTTCCGCCTTCTTCGCCGCGGCCTTTTTCTTCGGAGCGCCTTCCGCCGCTCGTTTAGCCTTCGCTGCTTCTGCCTTTAACTCTTTCTCGGTCTTTGGCTGCTCTTCGCTCGAAACCTCGATCGTGATGTGGCAGTAGTGACGC
>JABFSB010000279.1 GCA_013140875.1 Acidobacteriota bacterium | reverse complement strand
GTAGAGTGCCTAATGTGTCCAGCATAAGAATTTTTGCCCGCGAATAACGCGAATTAACGCGAATGAAGAAAGACTATTCTGGTTCTCCGATTTTACTTGCGATGATTTCGTAAACGTTCCGAGTGGCCGTGTTTCGCCGGTTGCAGGCGAGTCTTTCGTAGGCCAGTTTTGGGAACTGGCCAAAATTCACCAAAATGCCTAGCTCAAAATCCGTCGCGTGCAGATAGTTGAGGGTTTGAGAGCGGTGTGCATCGGATAGGGCCGAAATAGCCTTTATCTCAACGATGATCTTTTCGAAACAAACGAAATCGGGTACGAAGTGTTGGATCAGCGGGATGCCCTTATAACTCATTGGTATAGACGGTTGGGCAACGAATGGTATCTTCTGCAACGAGAATTCGTGTTGGAGACACTCCTGATCGATCGGTTCGGTAAAGCCAAATCCTTTGTTGTTATAAACCTCAAAGCAAGCCCCGATGATCTTATAACTCTCGTCTTTGTAAATCACCTCTTCCATTTCTTCCCTTCTTCTATTCGCGCCAATTCGCGTTATTCGCGGGCAAACCCTCTTCCAAAATAAAAACGCCTTTCGGTTTGTGACAAACGAAAGGCGGAACGCGGAATCAATCCATTTGCGCTCTCGCCTTACGTATTATTATTGTCGTCAAACCGAACTGCGTTCATAAATACAAACGTGATGATACAGGAAGCGGCTTTATTTTGGCAAACTTATTCTTTTTTTATTCACCCAACCGATTCCTTCTAAGACTTTGTGTCGCGCTAGATTCGGGATTTTTTTTGCGTAATAATGCAAAAGAAAAGATTTCAGCCGTCCTGTAAAACGGAGCATTCTATGACAAATATATTTCGCCCGTTAGCCGCATTTGCGGTTATTTTCTGTGTTGTTTCGACCTCTTTTGCCGACGTTACAATCAAACAGCGACTTACGATTTCGGGGCAAAAATTCGAATCTACCCGGCAGATAAAAGGCTCGCGTGAGCGTACGGAACAGAGGATGGAGATGGCCGATCCGGCGATGGCGGCGTACATGCCGCAGGTCGCGACGATCACACAGTGCGATCTCAAGCGCAGAATTCAGGTCAACGACCGCAAGCAGCTTTACATGATAGATCCGTTCGAAACCCCTGGGACGCCGGTTCCGCCCAGCCGCCCCACACAGCCGGTTGCAAACGGACCAACAAAAAAAGGCGGAACGGTCACTATGGCTTTTAGCGTTCGCGACACCGGCGAGCGGAAGACGATGTTCGGCTTGCAGGCACGGCATTTGGTCGTGACGCAGGAAATGGAATCATCGCCCGATTCGTGCAACGGTCCGGGCAAGATCAAGACCGAGTTCGACGGCTGGTATGTCGATTTTTCGGCTGATTTTAGCTGTCCCGCCCCTTCTACGCCGCAAATGATGGGAAGACCGCAAAAGCCCGATTGCCTCGACCGCATAGTTATGAAGGCTTCCGGAACAGCACCGAAAGGACTGATGCTCGAGGGCACCATGAAAATGTATGGAGCGGACGGTTCGGTGCAGATGTCACAGACGACCGAAACGCTCGAGCTTTCGAGAAACACGCTTGATGCCGCGCTTTTCGATATTCCACTGGGCTATAAACAGGCTTCTTCGTCGCAGGACCTCTATGCGGTTTCAATGCCCGTGTTCGGAGCAGGAAGCGAAAATCGCAATACGCCTTCCCGCAGCACGCCAAGCATTGTTTCGCCGTCGGCGTCGTCGAAGACCGTTTTATTGAATATCTCCGGCGGAGCCGCAAACCAAAGCGAGATCGATTCATACGTTCGCTCGAAACTAGCCCAGCGAGGCATGAAAGTAATTTCGGGCAGTGCCGACTACGCCGTGAACATTCAGTTCAGCCAGATCAAGGAATCGACGGCCGGAAAGATCGGCGGAATTTTCGGCAAGGTGACCGGAGTCGGCACCAGCGGCGGAAAGGTTGACATCGACCTGTCGGCAACTATTTCGGGCAAAGCAAGCGGATCGGCCAAGGTGAAAAACAAATTCGACGGCCCCCTGTCCGCAGCCTTGCGAATGGCGATCGACAGAGCAATGGACCAATTACTTGAGAACATTAACCAGTGACGAGTCGACTTTTTAGAGAGGCTTTTTCCGAAATAAGGAATAACGAAAAAGGAATAACGAAGGTGTACTGAGCTTATGGACGCATTTAGTTGAAATAGAATCGCGCAACGAAATACAGGATAGGCGCATTGAACAGCAGGCTGTCGAGCCGGTCTAGCAAGCCGCCGTGACCAGGAAGAATGGTCGCGGCGTCTTTTGTTTTTGAGCCCCGTTTCATTGCGGATTCGGCCAGGTCGCCGAGGACTCCGACGGCGGCCATGAAAATGGCGAGCGGGATTGAGAATTTGTAGGGAAGTTCGGCGAAGAAAACGAACGTGCAGAGTGCGGCGAAGCCGGCTGCGGCGACGAGCGCGCCGATCAGGCCTTCGACGGCTTTGCCGGGCGAGATCGTCGGCGCAAGTTTGTTTTTGCCGAGCGCGCGGCCCGCGAAATACGCTCCGGCGTCGGAGCCGAA
>JABFSB010000483.1 GCA_013140875.1 Acidobacteriota bacterium | reverse complement strand
TGCCGTCCTTTAATTTGAAAGCTTCGCGTTTACCTTCAAAACCGATCTGCTCAAATGACGACGGAAAAATATTTGCTTCACGGTAAAGCTCTCTCTTCCCGCCAACGATGATGTTTCCGGTTACAGTTCCGCCGGGAAAGTATTTATCGATCGCCCGCTGGCCGGAGCCAAGCCCGTCACCGAAAATTCCATACTCGTTCTCGAAAACAATATTGTTGCGAAACACAAAGCCCTTGACCGGAGCGCCGTACGCTACCGAGATATTGCTTTTCTGAATGATCGTGTTGTTTTCGATAACGAGTCCGTCCCAATCCGTCACTTTCATAAAATGGCCGCCGCCGCCCCATTTTTTTCCGTCGATGTCGTCGAAAATATTGTTTCGGACGGTTAGACGATGCCCGCCCGAGCCTTCGCCGCCGAGGATGTTCATTCCGCCGCCCGTTCCGCGAACTATGTTACCGGAAAATTCGATTTCATCGATGATAGTTGCGGCGCCGTTATCGGCGCGCGTCGTGAACAAGATAGCGTTTCCGTCCTGACCCATTGCCCAGTTGTTGGTCATCAGGTTGTTGGTGACCTTAATGCGTTTTCCGTTCTTGACCTCGAAGATATTCTTTACGACCCAATCGGTACCCTTCCAATCGATCGGTTTGTTCAAGTGGTTGGAGTCGACGGTGCAATCGGTCGGCACAAGCTTTAAGGCCGAACTTGCACCGCCAAAAAGTATGCTTTGGGCCGCTCCCTCGATGTAATTATTCGTTATCTCGATCGGCCCGTCGGTCGCCCACGCGGCAATTCCCTGGCTTTCGTCGCCTTTCCGTTTGATGTCGGAAATATAGCTGTTGATTATTCGGATGTGACGGCCGTTGGCCGCAATACCGCGCCGCTGGCCTTCGGTTTTGCTGCCGTGGATCCAAACGCGGTCGAACTCGATATGATGCGGAAGTTCTTCGGCCGATTTTTCCTGACCCGTTCCGATCCGAATGATGTCGTAAAGCCCCTCGACCGTCGGACCGAATTCGACGCCGATGAATCGAAAATGATGTGCGCCGTCGACAGCGGAAATCACGGGTTCGCCTTTAACATCGGAAACCAATTTCGGCACGACGGCCGCGGTTTTGACGGGATCGAATCGAATTCCGGGCGGGGGCAACCGGTCGTCGGGAGCGGATGAACGAATGATTATGAGTTCGGCGCCGGTTTTACGCGGTAATTTGAACGCTCCGGCAAAGGTCGCACCTGCTTCCAGAATGATCGAATCGCCGGGGACTGCTCTATCAAGCGCAGCCTGGAAATCGCCGCCCTTTCGTACCGTGATCGTTTTTTCACCGAACTCCAATCCTGAACCGGCAACGTAACTTGAGCATCCGGCAACGCAAAAGCACGCCACGATTATGATCGCGGATACGCAAGTCAGCAATATTTTTTCGAATCGGGCCATCGGCTAACTTTGCTCAGCGGCGTGCGATATGGCTTCGGCCGAGTATATTGCGATCAAAACATCGACAATTCTTTGCGAGGTTTTACCGTCCCACAACTCGGGAATCCTTCCCTGTTTCCAGCTCCCTCTCACGAGTTTCTCAAGGTAAGGAGCGAGACGGTTCGGGTTAGTGCCGACCAGTTCATTTGTCCCGATCTCGACCGTCTCCGGCCGTTCGGTAGAATCTCGCAGGGTCATGCACGGAATATTCAGCACGGTAGCTTCTTCCGTGATACCGCCCGAATCGGTGATGACAGCCGCTGAATATTTGAGCAAATAAATGAACTCGAGATAGCCGAGCGGATCGGCCTGTATCAGTCGTTCGTTGTCGAAATTGGCCGATTGCAGAGTTTTTCGGGTTCGCGGGTGTACCGGGAAAACGATCCGTTTATCACCCGTGCCCGACAGGATCGCATCGAGAAACCCGACCAGTTTGGCCGGATCGTCGACGTTCCCGGGACGGTGGAGCGTTAACAGAAAATAGTCGCATTCGCTTAATCCTTTTGTGTCCCAAAAATCAGGCTTTTTCAGACGATCCAAATTTTGGTAGAGGCTGTCGATCATCGTGTTGCCGACAAAGTGAATGCGGCCCTCGTCAACACCGGATCGTCGAAGCAGATCTCCCGCGTGCGTAGTAGTCGTAAAAAAGTGATCGCAAATGCTGTCGGTAACTATGCGGTTTATCTCTTCGGGCATCGTCATGTCGCCCGACCGAATTCCCGCCTCGACATGCACGACCGGAACGCACAGCTTTTTCGCCGTGATCGTGCAAGCCATCGTAGACGTCACATCGCCGACGACAAGAACGACATCGGGGCGATTCGCCTCCAGTTCATGTTCGAACGCGACCATCACAGCCGCGGTCTGTTCCGCCTGCGATCCGCCGCCGCATTCGAGATTGATGTTGGGTTCGGGAATTCCAAGCTGGTCGAAGAACTCGCCGCTCATTTTTTGATCAAAATGCTGGCCGGTGTGGACAAGCCGATAGTCAATCGGCCGTCCATTCGAACTTGCCGCTTTTATCGCCTTTATCACCGGCGAAATCTTCATGAAATTCGGCCGTGCACCGGCGACTATCGTGACTAGCATAAAATCCGGAGCCGCTAGGCATTTTTCTTAAATACCATTTCGTTACAACCAAGACCGACGTTATCGCACTTCATCGCGGTAACCATGAAACCACGTTCTTGATAGAAATCGAACAAGGCCGAAGGCCCAGCTACCTCGTAAGGATAGCCGCCGACCCAATCGATAATGTCGTGCCACCGGTTCATTCCGCGGGCGTTGCGATAATTTCGCCAGTGTGCGAAATAACCCAGAGGTTTGCCCCTTAACAAAAAGCTTGCGAAACGTTTCGTTTCTTCCGGGACTGAAACCAAAACAGCGAACGGCGAACGCAATATGGCCGGCAGTCCGCAATAAGTCTTTTTGATCCAATGCCAGCGCGATGCCTGCGAACCGGTGTCGTTATAAATTGCAATGAACAGCGATCCGCCGTCCGCAACGCGTTCGCCCGCATTGCCGAGAGCCTTCCACATCTCGCCAGTGTGATGCAGCACGCCCCACGAATAAACGATATCGAACTTTCCGAGCGAATTAACATAATCGCTGTCCAGAACCGAGCCCTGCTCGACGGTCCAATCTTTATCGTCGGCGAAATACCTTCTACGCAGTTCCGTAGTACAAGAAACGGAATCAGAGTCGAAGTCAAACGAAAAGACCTTGGCCCCAAGACGGCGGGCGGCGAGAGAAAACAGGCCGCTTCCCGATCCGATGTCGAGAAATGTCTTGCCTTTGAGATTTTCTACGCCGAGCATCTCAGCTAAAGATCTTTCGGCACGAGAAATGCGATCGTCATCAAGAAGGACAAGAAACGCGCTCCAATTTTTGCCGAACTCGAACCGCTCGCCCCGGTTTACTTCCTCGGAGTGTTGGATCGCGGCACTATTGGCCAAAACCGTCTTTGTCGAAATACTCGTCATCGATGCAAATCTATCGTTTTAAGGTCAGTAATACAGCCAATACCAACAGAATTTCAAGTATTCCGCCCCGACGCTCCGCCATCCGCGCGGTGTCAGCCACCATGTGTAGCGGTCCGGATACTTGTCGCCCGAAGGCGAACGTAATAGCCCGATATTTAGATCCGCGTTTTGCTTTCGGGCAATTCGCTCAAACGTCCACAAGGCCCGCCGTGAATGGTAATCGGATGTCACGATCAACACGCTCCGATAGGAGCGTTGAGAAGCCGTAAGGATCACATCTTCCGCCTCGTCGGCCGTTCCGGCTACCTGGCCGGGGATTCTCTCGATCACATCGGAGGGAACGCCGTGTGCGACCAAAGCAGTCTGCATCCGGTCGACAAAGTATGGATTTCCTTTTTCGTTATCGTCCCATCCGCCACGCTGATTGTCGTCGGTGATCATGACGCGTGGAGCGATCCCTTCTTGAAAGGCTTCGGCACCGCCGCGTGCTCGTTGTAAATAGTCGGCGGCACCACTCAGTATGACGATCGCGTCCGCTTTTTCAAGCGGTCGATCAACCACCAAATTATCGGCAATCATCGGCGCAACCGCGATCCACAAACCGAGCGCCGCCAGTCCGATCAAACCCAACAACCATCTACGTCTCGCCGCCGATTCTTTCAACTAGTTCCCTCAATTCTCCGACTTTCGCTTCCCAGCTTTCCTGCTCGATCGAATCCGATATTTCCGACCGTCGGCGTGTCGAACTCAAAGCCGTTTTAAGATGGCTTAGAAACTCTTCGTGATCGCGCGCCACAAGACAATTCTCGAGAACGCGTACTTCCGGAATATCCGTCGCGACCGTTAGCAATCCGGCGGCCAGATATTCGCGTACTTTTAGCGGATTCGCGGCGAGCGTCAGTTCATTTATGACGAAAGGATTGATCGCGACATCAAAACCCTTGCAATACGCCGGCAACTCAGAATAGGGCTTTCGGCCGAGAAAGTGAATGTTTTTTATCTCGTCGAGAACCTTGATTTTCCGTTCGGCGTCTACCGCGATCTTTCCGATCAGTACGACCGAACCGTCGGAAAATCGTTCCGCGATCTTCTTTATCAACTCGTAATCGACCCAGTCCGCAAGCAGGCCGTGAAAGCCGATTATCGGCCTTGGAAGCTGGGCGACATCATGAGGAACCGGCGTCGCTTCATCAAGCGCAGTCCGAAAATGGGCCCAATCGGTGCCGTGACGGATCAGAAACGTGTTCTCGTTGAATTGCTTTTTCGACTGAAGCAGATTGTCGGCGGAAACAATGACCATGTCCGAACGGCGAAAAAGTTCTTCTTCTATCTCTTTCAGTCCTTTCGATGCTCCGGTAAACGCGGTGTACTCGTCGACGCAATAATAGATCAGCTCAGCTTCACCCAGTCTTCCAGCAAGCAGGCCGGCCGCCGGATTAAAGACCATGTTTACCGGATGTTCGAACCGTAGTTTTCGCATCGCCTTGCGGACCTGCGAACTAAGAAATCGCTGATTGAACTCACGTACGGCGCCGCTGCCATACGAGGGGATCGCCAGCGGATTCAGTACAAAAATATTCGGCTCGACTTCCCTTACCGGTTCGGCAAACGCACTCAGTTTTCGAAAAATACGCCCGATGTCTTTCTTTGACGTAGTCGGCATGCGATTGGCAATCGCGTTGATCCATAATATCCGGTTATCCCGGGCCAGGATGCGCATAAGATGGGTCTTTGAAAGCGGATCGCCGGTCCAGTCGTGGCTAAAACATAAAATGTCCCGGCCGCTGAGTGCTCCGGTCGCATCCGACGACTCTGACTTTTTACTTTCAACTGCCGACATCATTTCACCGGTTTTCCTTCGCCGTCGATAAAAATCCGATGCCACATTTCAAGATTCATCAGCCGGAATATTCGAGCGGTATGGTTCTCTCCGCTTGAATGCGCGGCGACGAGTTTGCGGATCGAATCCCGGTCAAAGATTCCGCGCGCCATGCTTCGTTCGCTGAGGAGATATTCATCGACAAGATTTTTATATGCTCCGCGAAGCCAATCTCCGAGCGGTACGGGAAAGCCCATTTTGGGCCGGTCCAGTATTTCGGCAGGCAGAATGTCCTTCATTGCCCGGCGAAGTATCCACTTTGCATCTCGCCCGCGAAGCTTCATTTTGTCGGGAAGTTTCGCCGTGAATTCAACAAGTTTGTGATCCAGAAACGGAACCCGGCTTTCGATCGAAGCCGCCATCGACATTTGGTCCTGCTTCATTAAAAGTTCATGCAGATAGGTCTTGGTATCGACGTAAAGCAATTTGTCGAGAGTAGTTTCAGCAGAGGTTTCGTCGAGCCATCGATGAAGATGGCGGTATGGATCGGTTTCCGAAATTCTGGCTTTGGTTTCGGCCGAAAATAGATCAATCTGACGCTTTTTGCCAAAGATAGCAAAGTTGTCGAAGTAAATATTCTCAATGTCGGCGTCGAGCGATAAGAAGGTCCTCTTCAGTTTACGGTTCAATCCGCCGGGAAGTGCGGCAACTCCGCTCCTGACGGCCCCGCGGAGGATCGACGGAGTAATCGCTTCGTACTTTTCGCCATAGTCCAACAGCGTAAGAGCTTTCCGATAGCGCCCGTAGCCCGCGAGTGTCTCATCGCTTCCCTCACCCGTCAGCACGACCTTTACGTGTTTCTGAGCAAGCTTTGAAACAAAATAGAGCGGTACCGATGCCTCGAATCCGAGCGGTTCGTCTTCGTGCCAGATCAACGCGGGAAGTTCGTCAAAAAACTGGTCGGGCGTGATGGTTATCTCGCGATGATCTGTGTTGAATCTTTTTGCTACCTGACGGGCAAAATGAAACTCGTTTGCTTCGCGTTCCTTGAAGCCGACGGAAAATGTCTTGATCGGCTGATCGACCAATTCCGACATTACGGCCGCGATCGCCGATGAATCGATGCCGCCTGACAGAAACATTCCGAGCGGCACGTCGGACATTAACCGCAGGCGGACCGACTCGCGAAAGAGTTCGTACCATTCGGCGACGGTTTCGGCTTCATCCACTTGCGAACGCTTTGGCTCGAATTCGAGGTCCCAATATCGTTCGATACCGATCTCGCCATCTTTCCACTTTAGAAAGTGACCGGGCAAAAGGCGCCGGACGCCTTCAAAAAGAGTTTCGTCGTAAGAAGTGCCGTGATTTGCAAGCTGATCTGGCAACGCCGAATAATTAAGTTTCGGCTTTATCGCACCGGCTTCGACGAGGGACTTTATTTCCGAGGCAAAAAACAGGCTGCCGTTCTGATCGTGAACATAATACAAGGGCTTCACGCCAAACCGGTCGCGGGCAATGAAGAGTTCATTTTTGCCCTTGTCCCAGATCGCGAAGGCAAACATCCCTCTAAGCCGATGTACACAATCGGCACCGAGTTCTTCGTAAAGATGCAGGATCGTCTCGGTATCCGAAGTCGACTGATATATGTAGCCCCGGGCCGCGAGATCGTCGCGGGAATCGGCGTGATTGTAAACTTCGCCGTTGTAAACGATAACGCACGAGCGGTCGGCATTAAACATCGGCTGGTCGCCGGTCGCAAGATCGACGATCGAAAGCCGGCGATGGCCCAAGCCTACATTTTTTTCGGCAAATATTCCCGCACCATCCGGCCCGCGATGCTCGCTCACATCACGCATACGCACCAACAGACCAGGATCGACTGTCCTGCCGCTTTCTCGCGAATATACGATGCCGTTAATGCCGCACATAAAAACCCGTCAGTTTTTAACCGGGATAAGATTGTTCACGATCTCGAAATCACTTTCGGACCTCACGTTCAAAACCAATTTTGTCGTCTCAACAAGCGATCCATATCGCGGCGAGATCTTTGCCGCCTTGATCTGCCAGCCGGTACATTCCCGCTCCTCGGTCAACTTAGTATCAATTCGTAATAGGTCCCGATTTCCGTCTTTTGTTCGAATGAGGACGCTCATACCGTCATGGGACGTGACAATGACGCCCGGCGACAAGATGAAATTCACCTCAAATGAATTGGATGTCCCGGTTTTTATCTTATCAATAGTCTGAGTCTCGCCACTGTCGGAAAACCTTATTTCGCGTTCATATCCAACGCCAAACCGTTCAAAACCGTCGTGCGTGCCCCGAAAAACAACTTCCGGCCCGTCCGCTTTCCATTCCAGCCGTTTAGCGTTTGCCGTCGCCTTCCACCCAAATGGACCGGCTGGAATCGAGGATGATTGACCGTTGACGTTGAGACAATTATGAGCGGCGGTCGAACGGAAGTAGTTTCTCGCGTCAATGTCAGCCGTATAACTACACGTTCCTGAATCCACAAATATGGGTACGCCATTGACTGACATTACAATGCTGAGAGCATCGGCATGAGCGTGGCCGCCGTTCAGAAATCCATGCGGGCCGCAATCGACGAGTAAGAATGTCGCATTTCTCTCCCAACTGTCTCGAATCGAATAAAAACCACTTTCGGCGAAAGCCTTTACTTTGTCGAAGGGTCGAACGGGATCGAGAGACTCGAAATCACCGAGGCCTTTTGGTCCCAGCAGCCAAAGCAACTCGGGTGACGGATTGCCCGCGGCAAACTTAAGATGCCGATCGTCAAGCAAGGCCGCTCCGACAGCCAATGTCGACCGAAAATCATCGATCGAACGGCCGTCGAGAAAATGCAGACGGCCGCCGTCATCGTCACCGATAA
>JABFSB010000396.1 GCA_013140875.1 Acidobacteriota bacterium | reverse complement strand
CATCAAAAGCTGGTTCGTCTCGCAATTGTATTGCTCACAATCAAGGAACGGCGCCATTTCATCGACGTTTTGCGACGAGAGGTAACCTGTAAAACGATCGAATTCCTCTTTCGACAAAAAGCGCTCGTTGTAGCGCGAGTCGTCTTTGCCCCAGGTATACGCGACCTTGTCCTTGTAAATACGAATTACATTGTCCAGATAGGAATAGGCCCCCACCAGATCGGTATCTTTCTTGATCTCGTCCCGGAGCGGCTTTTCGCCCTCGATCTCACGGCCTCCCGAGGCAGAAAGCAGATAGCCCAGTATCGGATTTGCGTTATTCGGACTGCCACCCGGCATGCTATCGAAAAGATCGCCGAGCGCCACGGTGACCTGATTTCTTTCCGGCCAAAAACCGGTGGTCGCTCCCATTATCTTAGCCTCGTTCGGATGGAGCGAAAGCACGATATTTCTGGCCTCGGCCGAATCTTCGCTCTCCAGAAAGCTTTCCGCCGCCGCGGCCAGACGCTTGTCGGCATGCGATATAAATTTCGCCACTTCCTTTACCGGAAGTTTTGCCCTGATCAGCCGGGCGCAACCCAGCAAAGCGGCCTTGGCTTCGGGGTTATCTCCATTGAGGATTTCGGGATAGGCGTCCTCCGATTCCATAAGGCATGCACCTATTGCCGACTGAACCGGGCCGCCTCTTCGGGCATCGCTGACCTCGCCGGAATGTTTTTCCTGCAGCTCCTTTCGAATACTGAGCAGCTTAACGACCGAGTGCACGTCTGCTTTGCCGTCCTTGAGATCCTTTAAGAAAAGCGAATTGACGGCCGGGCCTTTCCACATCAAAAGAAATCCGCGAAGAGCTTCGGCTATCTCGGGCTCGCGTTTTTCGTGCTGCGACATCCGGGCGATGACCTCACGGATCAGGGCATCACCGGGTTCACGGACCTGCGTAAGTTCGCCGCCGAGCATGAAGTCCACGCCCTGCGGAGAGGACATTACATCATTGATGGTCGTTATGTAGCTGTTCGTAGCCGTGCGGGCCAGCGACAGATCATTCCGAAGCGCCTCCTCGGTCAGGCCGGTTTCAGCCATTATCCGCGCCATCTGATCGCGAGCGGAACGGGCCATTGTCTCCAACGCGTTAGCCTGTTCGGCGACCGTGTAGCCCTTGCATTTGAAAATCGCCTTCACGACCGTGCCCCGCTGATATCCTTCGGTCTCGCCAAGTATTCTTCGCAGGGCGGGCAGGGCCCGCATATCTTCCTGCGTCGTCAGGGCGCGGACTGCGTCGTCACGGAGTGGATAATGCGTTACCGGTTTGCCCTTTATAGAGTTCGCGTTGCTTGCGGAAAACGATGTCGCACTTACCGCATTCGAAGCCCTCACCATTGCATTCGCGGCATTCGCCATAGTATTCGCGGCAGTCGCTGCTGCATTCGCCGCATTTGCATTCGGATCCACGTAATACGTTTCCTTCTCATCAAGCAATTTGATCAACGCCGGTGCGCTTTCAGGCACTTTAACGCGCTGCAGGGCTTGCAGAACCCTCATTCTGGAACCGTTAGTGTCAGTCGCCCAGTTCGGATCTTCCAGCCACGGCAAAAGAGCCTTAATAACGTCGGGCCGTTCGGGATCGAGCATCACGGCCAGATTGCGCGCGGCGGCGGAGCGAACCACAGGATTCGTGCTTTTTACAAGCTCGATCATTTTGTCGGCAAACCGGTCGGGGTGCGAATTTAGGATGATCGTCGTCAGGCCGGTGTAGGTACTGCCATTGACACGAAGGTCGGCAAGCGTCTCGTCCTCGAGCAAGGTAAAATACCAATCGTCACGGCCGCTCCATTCCTTTTCTTTTACCAGAGCGTCCATGGCCAGGTCGCGCATGCCGGCGGATGCTTTTTTATCTTCGACGATAGCCTTGAGCTCGTCACGATAGCGGTCGATATCGCCGAGCGAGTTGTCCTCGAGGGCATGTCCGTAAAGCGCCCAGGTCGCGGTTACACGCGAGACGGGCTGGCTTGCATCGCCATACAACCGGTCGACGGTCGGCCGGGCCGAATCCCAGTCGTATTTGGCCAGGGCGACGAGCTGATCGAAATTGGTCACGTATTCGCCGCGTTCACCTGCCTTTTGGGCCGCTTTTTCGAGCTGCCGAACGTGGTGCGGGCTATTCCACGAGAGCCACGTATTTAATCTTTCTTTGCCTCCCTCCCCGTCGCGCTCATCGTCAGTCCAGTTATCGTAAATATTCTTAACGAATTCGGCACCGTCGCGGGAATCGTTGAAAATATTCAGGAAACCGACGACCGACTTTGGGTCTTTGACGATTTCGGCCCGCAGCCTGTCCATGACGCGCGACGAGGGTTTTGGCATATACCTGAGATTTTGATATCTGCTGCTCTGCTGCCGCCAATAGTCCATCAGTTCGCGGATCGGAGCATCGTCCGACGGCACCTTTCGTTTGCTGTAGAAAAGTTCGTCGCGATTGCTTCTGGGCGGGACGAGAGGATTAGGCGGCGGCGGTGCGGGCACTCGCAGCAACTGAGAAACAAGGTCTTCTTTCGCGCTCGAAGC
>JABFSB010000477.1 GCA_013140875.1 Acidobacteriota bacterium | reverse complement strand
CTGATCATCATCGACGATCCGGTGAAGAGCCGGGCTTTCGCGAACTCCGCCAATTTTCGCGACAATCTGTGGGATTGGTACAAGGACGACATGCACACGCGGCTCGAACCCGGCGCCGCGGTCGTCTTGATCCAAACGCGTTGGCACGATGACGACCTGGCCGGACGCCTGCTAAAAGATATGGAAGACGGCGGCGAAACGTGGGAGGTAGTGCGGCTGCCGGCACTGGCGGAAGGCGATGGAGTAAGACTAGAGACTGGAGACGAGAGACTGGAGAAGGCCCCTGTCTCTAGTCTCTCGTCTCCAGTCTCGGCCGATCCGCTCGACCGTTTAGAAGGCCAGGCACTTTGGCCGGAGCGGTTCACCAGTGAAGACCTTCTCGCGACAAAACGCCGGTTGGGTGCGGGGTCGTTCGCGGCCTTGTATCAGCAGCGGCCGTTGCCCGAGGGCGGCACTTTGTTCAAGGCGGAATGGTTCAGGAATATCGTCAGCAAACATCCGGCCGGGCTGCGTTGGGCACGCGGTTACGACCTGGCGGTTTCATTGAAGGATTCGGCGGATTATACGGCGTCGTTTCGGTGTGCGATCGACGAGCGGACGGGGACGCTCTACATAGCGGACGGCTTTCGCAAACGGATCGAGTATCCCGAACAAAAGCGATTTATCATCGACAAGATAACAGTCGAACCGGACACGAGACATGGGATCGAATTGGCGTTGCACGGTAGAGCCCTGGTTCAGGAATTGCGTCGCGAAGCACAAATAATCGGGCGCGTTTTGGTCGGCGTAAAGGTCGACGGCGATAAATTAATGCGGGCCGAGGCCTGGTCGAGCTATGCCGAAGAAGGCAGTATAGCGTTGGTCAACGGCCCGTGGATAAACGATTTTGTCGATGAGGCGTGCCGCTTTACCGGCAAAGGCGATGCACACGACGACCAGATCGACGCCGTCAGCATTGCCATTCAAATGCTGCGAAAAAGCAAAGGCGGAATGTCGTTCTGATCGATCTACAAGTGAAAAAGAAGATTTTAAGAACAGCGCCGGTGAAGGTTTTCGATTCGCTTATTTGCTCCTCTTATTCTGTGGTTTTCTTACGATTTGACCACAGAATAAGAGGAAGAAGAGTAAGGTGAAGACGGAAATTTTTCTTTCGTCTTCCGAAAAAAAACTAATGCTCCATCTTCATCGGGGCAGCCTGACGCGGCGACATCACCATCGGCAGTTTTCCGTCGGCGAATTTCGTCAGTTCGAGGAAATCCTTGTCCTGGACGATCGAGGCAAAGACGGCATCGACGCGGGCTTCCATCATCTCTTTTTCACGGACGGCGTGATAGCGTTCGTACTGATAGAAATGACGCTTCAGATAAGCGAGGGCCTTGTCGCGATGTCCGGTTTGGGCGAAGATGGCCGCGAGATTGTAAGACGCGGGCAAAAGGTTCACGTTGGCAAGGGCGATCTTAAGAGCTTCGTCCTTTTTGCCCGAGGCCGCCATAAACACGGCGGAGAACACGTGATTGTAAGGATCGTTCGGATCGAGATCGAAGGCCTTTTGCGTGTACTCGCTGCCCTTTGCAAGCTCACCCTCGGAATTCCAATACACCGCGATATTTCGATAGGCAAGTGCGAGCGGATAGATCTCGGTCGACTGCTCCATTAGGCCGAGTCCTTTTTTGAACTCTCCGTTGTGGATCGTGATCTTGCCCAGACCGTGAAGCGCGACCGCGCGTGAAAGCGGGTCGGCCGGCATGTTAAGTATTTCGTTGAAATCAAGGATCGCTTTGTCCCAGTTGCCGAGGTGATGGCGGTGAAGCTCACCAAGATAACGCAGCGGCGTCGGGTCGGCCGGGTCCATTTGGCGGGCCTGGCTGTAGAGCTTTTCGGCAAGTTCGTACTGCTCTTTGTTTTCGGCGATCAGGCCGCGCTTCATCACTTTCACGATGGCGGCACTCGCTTTCGGTTCGAAGACCGGTGAAGATTCCACGATCTCGCCGACGTTGGCCGCACCGAGTTTTTTCAACTCGGCCGCCGCTGTCTTTGCCTTCTTCGAAAACATGCATTTTTCAGCCGCTACAGCCTGATAAAGCTTGACCGCTTCGGCACTGTCGCCGGCGGCGGCCTTGGCTTTGGCGTCTTTTAGATTGGAATCGATCGTCGCCTCACGCTGCTTGACCTCGGCTGTGACGATCTTTTCGACGTCGGCAACCTTCAGCTTTCCGGCCGTGTTTTCAACCTTGCCGACCGGCGTTCCGTCCGGCTTTGCGAGCACGGCGACCGGCAGCTTCGATCCGCCGATCAACGTTTCGGCGTTTGGCGTCTGCACGTCGGCCAAGTGCATTGCAACGCACTGCGAGGCGTAAAGCGACAATGCGCGCGATTCACGCAGCGTCGACTTTTGCATCTCGTCTTTTGAGGCCGGGAACCAATAAAGTATCAACCCTTCGGTCGGGGCAGCCTCTTTCGAGGTCTTAAGATTTTTCCAAGGCACGTGGTAAACGACCGGATCCTTCGTCGAACCGCCGCCGTTGCCGCCGCTGCCCGACGTGCCTCCGCCTCCGCCTCCGC
>JABFSB010000375.1 GCA_013140875.1 Acidobacteriota bacterium | reverse complement strand
CGCCCGGCTGGGTTACGGGATCGCCAAGCTTTTCTTCGGATACACTTACACCGACGCAAAGGCAGGTTTCCTGACAAGTGACCGCAGGCTGACGCTGTTGCCGCAGCACCGCGTAAACTCTTCTCTCGTCTTTGAAAAACACGAAAGTTTCAAAGCGGGTGCGGAATTTTACTTTGCAAGTCGCCAAACGCTCGAAGATCGCTCACTGACACGTTCGACCGCCGAATTAGGCCTGTTTGGCGAAAAGACATTCGGAAAGGTCAGCCTGTTCATCAACGCCGAAAATCTGACCGACGTGCGACAGGGGCGATACGGACAGGTGGTTATCCCGCCGTTTCAAGATCCGACGTTCGCCGAGATTTATACGCATCTCGAGGGAAGAGTGTTTAACGGAGGGATTAAGATAAGGTTTTGACACTAACGCCGCTATCCCAGTGGAACGGTCGTAACCCAGACGGAGCGTTTATCGCCCTCCGGCCGGACGAACGCGGTGACTATCTTGTCGCGTACGGTCGCTGCGGCGGGAAGCGTCGCGTTCTTTATCGTGCCTGCCCGGTCACCGACGACGGTTAGATCGTTTCCGCTTGTCACGAACATACACGCTTGCGAATTGGTAGGGGCGACGGGCGTGCCCGCAGCCGCGTCGAAGCCGAGCAACCGTCTCGGACCAAAAGTCTTTCCGCTGTCGCTCGATTCAGCTGAGTAAACGCCCGCCTGTCCGGCTTCGCCGGCGGTGTACCAAGTGACGTTCAACCTTCCGTCTCCTCGGTCGGCCAGAGCGGAACCTGAAACTGGGCAAGCGTACAGCCTCCATTGATCATCGCTTACTATCGTCCTTTCCGAAAAAGTTGCGCCCTTGTCTTTTGTCGAGGCGACGGCAATGTGGCGAAAATCGCCTGGCAATACCTGCCTCCAACTTACGTACAAAGCCCCATCGGCGGCGGCGAGCATCGAGGTTTTGCAGCACGGGCACACGTCCGATGCGATCTTCTTGTTTGGCGAAAACGTTTTGCCGCCGTCATTTGATGCGGCAAAAAAGACTTCGCTGTTAGGCTCGGCTTCCTCAGAATCTGCCTGCGGCGGCGGGGTGGCCTTCGGATCATGATGGGCCTTTATGACCTCAAAATCCGGCTTCCCAAAGCTTTGAAATTGCGTGTCCCCAGGATTTTCCGCGTGTTCGTCCGTCTTGACGTTTCTTTCGTCCAGCCACGCGACATAAACCTGTCCTGTTTGATCGACGGCCAGCGAATGCATCCCGTGTGACGCGGGCTTTGCGTCGTCATTCACCTTGACCGGTCCGGCAAACGAGACCGCCCCATCATGCGAAGCCGAGAGCACCAGGTCATTTCCCTTACCTTTTTCCGTCTCGACCTTTCTGGTCCAACCGACATAGACCTTTCCCGCCGGCCCGACCGCGACGGTCGGAGGATCACCGCGCCACGATGTTGCGCTGCCGGCCGTAGGGTTAACGCGTAGTCTTTCACCGAGCGGACTGAGCGTGGAATCGTATTTTTGTAAAAAAACGTCGCCTTTCCCACCAGTGTGTTCGACGTAGACGACATACAGACTGCCATCGGCATCCGAAGCTATCGCCGGTTCGGCGCTTTCCGCGTCCGCAGCCGAAACTCTCACCTCATTAGTCTCTTTGCCGTTTGTTTCAACGCCAGTACTTTTTGTGGACGTGCCACAAGCGGAAGAAAAGAGAAACAATGACGCTAAAAAGAAGAACTCAAGGCTGGCCACCACATATCGCATATTCTAAATATCCCAAAACCGATCGCCTTTTCCAAGCCACGGGTAGGATGTGACGCGACGTAATTACAAGATAAGTGGAGCCGGACCGATCCGAGCTTTTACTGAAAACCGAGGTGAATTACTTGGACGACGCGTGAAAATTTGTGTAATATTTAGCTTCGTAAACCCAGTGGCGGGTTCGTCTATCGGTTAGGACGCGAGATTCTCATTCTTGAAAGACGGGTTCGATTCCCGTACCTGCTACCAAATTGTTCCCCGTGAAAATTTAGCTCGGACTTTAAGCGCGACGACGTTCGAGAAAATGTGCGATGCGGCCTATCGCGTCGTGAAGATCGTCTACGTTGGGCAAAAACACCAGCCGGAAATGGTCGGGATCCTTCCAGTTAAAGCCTGTGCCCTGAACGATCAGGACTTTTTCTTCCGCTAACAATTCGCAGGCGAATTGCTGATCGTCCTTGATCGGATAGACCTCTCGATTCAGCTTCGGGAACATATAAAGCGCGGCTTTCGGCTTAACCACGGAGACGCCCGGAATCTGGGTCAGCAGATCGTAAGCCCGGTCGCGTTGTCGGCAAAGCCGGCCACCCAGAGCCACGAGGTCGTCGATACTTTGATGACCGCCGAGGGCCGTCTGGATCGCAAGCTGGCCCGGCGTATTCGCGCACAGCCGCATCGAGGCGAGCATGTTCAGCCCTTCGACATAATCGCCCGCGAGGGTTTTATCGCCCGAAACGATCATCCACCCGGCACGATATCCGCAAGAGCGATAATTTTTACTCAACCCGTTAAACGTATGAATAGAATATCGT
>JABFSB010000569.1 GCA_013140875.1 Acidobacteriota bacterium | reverse complement strand
TCGTATAAAGCGTCTAAAATCGCTCGAAACTGTCACTCCTTCTCATCACACTAATAATGCTTGCTCTCGGCTGGGACGACAATCTTCGTACTTTTTCGGCAAGAGCCGGATGCCAGATACTTAGGCCGTTTTCGAGAGCGGCGGGCTTGACCTCAAGGTCCTCCGTCTCGGCAACGTAGTCGATGGAGAGATAAGCACTTTCTGTCTTCCTGAGTTCGGTCGTATCCGGCTTATCCATAGGAAAGTAAGGATTGTACTCGGATATCGGTTCCCGCAATTCGAACTTTTCGCTTAACTCCTCTCCGGCCTCAACTTTGGTTGCAAAAGGAACGATCTTCAACTCGACGCGTTTCGATTTCGGAACTGCCGGGATTCCCTTCACAAGGTGTAGTTCACCTTTTTCACCAAGCAAAATATAGGCCGGTTGGGGAGCCGGCGCATACTTGCCGTCAGTTCCAAACTCCCACAATCGGTTAAAAACATATATCGGAACGCGGGACCTGTTCTTGATCCGATATTCCGCCGTCAAGGTGCCGTTCTGCAGGCTTAACGTTGCTTCTAAAGACACTGTTCCGGCTTCTTGGTTAGATTCTTCCATCTTAGAGTCACCTCTGATATCCGGCCGTCCCGCGAGTTTGCCATCACAACCGAACATGGTGAGCGACAGCGTTAAGATTAATATCGGGCCGGCTAAATGCTTCAATACATCTCCTATAGGGTCGAATGATCGCGGCGGCGCGGGATGCCGCGGCTGTCACGATAGTTGTTATCGCGGTCGATCACGTTACTTTCGGCAATCGCCTGGCCAGGATGAGCCGGGTCGGGCGTATCGTCATCACGTCCATGGGCGCCGTCATCGGCATGTCCCAGTTCGTGATGAAGAGCAACGTCGCCGGGGCGATTGATGCTTGGGTCGGCTGCCGTCGGCCGCGGCGTGCGGTTGTATGTTATCTCACTATCGGTACCATTTCCGGTTCCCGTACCTCCGCCGAGTGCGGGTTGGCCCGCAGCGGCGGCATCCTGGTTGTTGGCGAAATTCGTCGCATTGCCGCCTGCGGTTTCGCTAATACCGACGGTGTGCCCGCTGTTGTTCAGGCTGTTTAGCGTGTCCATTCCCTGTGGATGATTGCTCATCTCCGTCAAGTCCGCGAGGACCTCATTCTGGAAATTCGGGTTAGTTGGACTCGGCCGAATAATGATTCCGTTACCGACCGTAATGCTACCGTCGGCATTGGTTCGCGTTGCGAATGGCGGGGCGTGCTGCCCCCTGACCGTACGCCATCTGCGGCCTCCTCCACCGCCACCGGTGCGCGGCCGGTCGAGATAGCCGGGTTCGCCGGTATCAGCATGTTCGGCATCAAGCGGGTCCGAGAAATTCATGTCGCTCGTGCCTTGTGCGGCACCGCCGGAGTTTACCTTGACTATCGGGCCCGAGATTGTGACGCCCGTCAAATCGACTGTAATAAAGCTGCCGCCGACTTTCAGGCTTATCTTTGTGAGTGCCTCCAGCGTTATTTCCTGCGCGTTCACTTCGCGTTTTCCCGTAACGACGGTCTGCTGCTTCCCTTTGTATTCCTCTGCAACGTCCGCCTTTACACCTTCGTAAAGGGACTTGTCGATGCCGATAAACTGATCTCCCGCGACATGCAAATCATAGTTGCCGCCAACCGTGATCGCGAGATTACCGCCGTGGTCTTCCTCGTCCTTGCCTTTTACGTTCCAGCCGATAACCTCCTGGCGGTTTCCGCCGCAGGTTTCGTACATCGAGCCGCGGGCGCGAAGGTCGTAGCGTTTTTGAGAATGGATGAATACCTGTTCTTTCTTGGCCTTATCCTCGAAACGCAGCTCGTTAAAGCCGTTCGCTTTCGGCGTGCTGTGCGTTTTGATATACGAGAGCGTCTTGTATTTCGGCAGATCGTAATGCGGCATGTTCTCGGCGTTATAGACCTCGCCTACGATCATAGGCTGGTCGGGGTCGCCCTCGAGAAAAGCTACGATCACTTCCTGGCCGACGCGCGGAATGAACATCGAGCCCCATTTGTTGCCGGCAAACATAGTTCCGTAACGCAGCCAGCACGATGCCTTTTGATCGTTGTTGTCGGAGCGGTCCCAGCGAAAATGGACCTTGACGCGGCCGTACTTGTCGGTAAATATCTCATCGCCGGGATTGCCGATAACCTTGGCCGTCTGACTGCCGTGAACGATCGGTTTGGGCGTTTTGCGCAGCGGCCGGAACGGGGCATGACTGCCGCCGTGCGGCATACAAACAAAGCTGACGATATACGGCGTGGCAACCACCTCGCCTGAAATATACGCCGGATTTTGAACGGCCTCATGCCGGGCCGAGATCACCAAATGGTTGATGTTGTTCGCCTTTACCGGATGATGCTCGAGCTCGAACCGGTAACCGGCGGTGACGGCACAGCAATCCGAGGTCGAGTAAATATTGTTGACGCCCGCGTCGATCTCTTCCTGGCGAATCTTCGCCGTCCGCTCGCGGTCCGGGAAGATCGGATCAAGTCGACTTTTATCTTCGGTACCGCCCGGATCGATAGCATCGAATCGTTTGGCATACTCACCCGGCCAGTCATAATATTCCAGTTCCCGGTTACCGCCCTGGTTGAAAATACTCGTATGCGGCGCGATCAATTCGTTGGTCGGGAGCTGAAAATGATGATCACGCAGCTCGGTCTGGCCGGTACGAAGCTTATCGTCGACTCTCCAGGTGTGGATCGACGGCACCCAGGCCTCGGTCAGTTCCGAGCGGTCGAGGATGTAGGTTATCTTCGGCCGGGTCGGACATTGGCGGTGCGATTCGGGCGTGTTGCCAAGGATCATTCGGTGCTCGTTCGCCGTATGTTCAAAATAATAATAGATCCCTTCTTCTTCCATGATCCGCGAGGCAAAATCCCAATCGCTTTCGCGGTACTGTACGCAATAATTACGCGGCTTGAAATCGCCGCGTATCTCGTTGTCGAAATCGTAACCTTTAAGAACCTCTTCCAATATTTGAGGCACCGTCTTGTTCTGGAATATCCGGCTTTGTGAGTTCTGGGTCAGGGTCCAAACCTTCGGCACGACCTCGGCCCGGTATTTCGAGAAATAGGCGTTCCGGCTGCCTTGAGTAAACTGCGAACAGATCCCGTTGTAGAACCGCGTGATCTCGCCATCCTGGTGGGCGGAGGCGATCATCGGATTGCCGAGCACTTTCGTCGGGTCGACGACGGTCGGTTCATAACCTTCCGCATTCTCTTCATGAAGAAGCTCAAGCTCGATCCGGAAAAGCTGGTTCAGGCCTTCCTGGCAACGAATACGGCGAACCAGAAAAAAATCCTTGTTTAGCGGGGTCGAAAGCTGTAAGAATCTGTCGTCTTGGGTAATTGCCATATGGTCATTTAATCATCATTCAAAATCCGCAAAATCCGCTGCAAGATTAGACGGCGCTCTCACGCGTTTTTGCTTCGCCTCTCTAAAGTTCCGATCTGGGGTCCGAGGGCGAGCCGAACGAATCGCGCCAGCCAGGCACGTAATTATGCTCACCGGCCAGCTTTCCTTCGGGATCATACTTGGTCACGGCGGCATCCCATTCGCCGATATTGACGAGATCGCCTTCTCCCTGCAGTTCGTAACCGGCGAAGGCATGTGCATAGCCGTCTGTCGCTTCGTGTCGAGGTTCGCGGGCGCACGTAACTTTTGCCCCGGTATGGACGGCGATCAGTCGGGCCAGCTCGTCCCCGTCCTTAAGATAGTTATCGGCGAGGGCCGAGAGGGCCGTTTCACTCACGTACACATCGAATGGCGTCGGCATCGGAGCACAAATAATAAGGATAATATGCTCTACCTGGCCGGCAAGCCCCGCCAGCCTGCTCACGGTTGGAAGGCTGATGTGCTCGCGGCAAAAGATCATGCCCGATCCGCCGTCGGACTCGCCGGCGTAAACCTGCTCCGATGCCTGGGCGATCATGTACAAAGTATTGATGCCGCCGTGCATAGCCGCCAGCGAAATACAACGATTCAGAAAGTAGTCCAATGGAGTGCCGCCGTCAACATGCAAACTAATACAGCTGGGGAAGGACACCGGTGTCCTTTCGCCCAGCCTTGCGTCGTCGGCAATGATATTGATCGCCATCGGTTATGCCCGGCGGTGGCCTCGGTAGATACGACCGAACCTGTCAACCGCCGAAAAACTCCTATCAACTTATCGCATACACGAACGAGCCGTTTTCGCCTACGTTGACATGCACGCTCTTTATCCCGTCGCCGCTCGCCATTCGCGAGAGCACTTCGCCGCTCATTTCCGGCAGCAAGGTCCCGGTCAGGATGTTGTAAACATTCCTGGCTCCGCTGTCCACATCGGTGCAGCGTTCGGCGACCGTTGATATGACGGAATCGTCGTAAGAAAATTGCGCACCGTGATTGTCCATGATGCGATTTTTGATCTTGCCGAGTTGGAGTTTGATGATCAGCCGTAGAATATCATCCGAGATCGGATAATAAGGAACGGTGACCATGCGGCCGAGAAGTGCGGGTTTGAACGCCTTTACAAGCTCGGGCTTAACCGCCTCGACCAATCCGTCCGGCTCGGGTTTCGTATCGGGATCGGCGCACAATTTCATTATCGTGTCCGTACCGACGTTGGACGTAAGCAGAATGATACAGTTCTTGAAATCGATCTCGCGGCCTTCGCCGTCCTCAAGGACACCTTTATCGAAGACCTGGAAAAACAGTTCCATCACATCCGGATGGGCTTTTTCAACTTCATCCAACAGCACTACCGAGTAAGGTTTACGCCGGACGGCCTCGGTCAGCACGCCGCCTTCTCCGTACCCGACATATCCGGGAGGCGAGCCTTTAAGACTAGAAACCGTGTGAGCTTCCTGATACTCGCTCATATTGATCGTGATCAGATTTCGTTCGCCGCCATAGAGCGATTCGGCCAGCGCCAATGCCGTCTCCGTTTTACCGACGCCGGAGGTTCCGACAAGCAGGAACACGCCGATCGGCCGTTTTGGATCGGTCAACCCGGCACGGGACGTGCGAATTCGTTGCGAGATTGCCTCCAATGCGTGATCCTGCCCGAGCACCCGCTCGCGGAGCGTTTCGTGCAGATTCAACACCGCGTTGATCTCATCCGCGACCATCTTACCGATCGGGATGCCGGTCCAGCCCGAGATAACTTCGGCAACGGACTGCCCGTTAACGACCGGCTGCATCAAGGGATCTTCGCCCTGGACCTGCTTTAGCTCGGCGTTCAATCGCTTGAGTTCGGACTTTAGAAACTCGGTATCCGCGGGCTTGGCGGCTTCTGGTGCGGGTGCGGCGGCCGTGGTATCACCGACCGTCGTTTCAGCTTCGGCAGTCGCGGCTGCGGCGCTCTCCGAAGGAGAAATTACCCCGCCCGCTACCGCAGGTGGTACTGACTCCGCGTCGCCGCGTCCCCCGTTCGCCGCGTCCGCCAGTTTGCCGTCGAGCCGCGACATTTCAAGCTTCAACCGAATGTTGCGGATTTCCGTGACCAGGGCTTTTTCCTTTTCCCACTGCTCGCTGAGCTTGGCAAGTTCTTCCTCGGTCGCGGTTCTTCTTGCTTTAAGCTCGTCCAGCCGATCGTCATGGCCCGCACCGGTAACCTGTTCGCGCTCAAGTGATTCTATCTCGGAAGTCAGGTTCTGGATCCGCCGCGTCGCATCCTCGACCGAGGCCGGCGTGGCCCCTTGACCGATTGCGACCTTGGCACAAGCCGTGTCGAGAACAGAAACAGATTTGTCCGGAAGCTGGCGGCCGGTGATGTAGCGGTTCGACAGCTTTACGCATTCGACGATCGCTTCATCTAAAATACGGACGTTGTGATGCCCCTCCATCTTGTCGGCGATACCGCGCATCATCGCGATCGCTTTTGCTTCGTCGGGCTCTTCGACTTTTACAACTTGAAAGCGGCGGGCGAGAGCGGCATCTTTTTCGAAATACTTTTTGTATTCGGCCCAGGTCGTTGCCGCAATTGTCCGCAGCTCACCTCTTGCAAGTGCCGGTTTCAGTAAATTCGCCGCATCATTTTGTCCGGCCGCACCGCCGGCTCCGATCATCGTGTGAGCTTCGTCGATGAACATTATTATCGGCTGCGGCGACGATTTCACTTCGTCGATAACCGATTTCAGGCGGTTCTCGAACTCGCCCTTGATGCCTGCACCCGCCTGTAAAAGGCCGAGGTCGAGAGTGCGGACCGCAACGTTTTTTAGCGGGTCCGGCACATCGCCTTGTGAGATTCGCAAGGCAAATCCTTCGACAACGGCGGTCTTTCCTACACCGGCTTCGCCCGTCAAAATCGGATTGTTCTGCCGGCGGCGAGTGAGAATATCGACGATCTGGCGGACTTCAAAATCACGTCCGAGGACCGGATCGATCTTGCCGGCGGCGGCTTTCGCGGTCAGGTCTTCGGTGTATTGATCGAGCGCTTTCGTCTTGCCGGGAACGCCCGACGCGACCGGTGAGCCGTCCGAAACTCCGCCGGTTTCGCCAAGAGCGACGGCGTCGCGGGCCTCGGCGGAATCGGCGGTGATCGTGGGCAGATCGGACTGGAGCTTTTCGAGCGATATGTGGTCGAACTCTTTTGACACTTCTCTCGCGATGCGTGCAAAGCGTTCGTTCGCCAACAGCGCAAGAACGAGGTGGCCGGACCGTACCCGTGCCGCTCCGAAATCGACCGACGCCAGCAGCCATGCATCCTGTATCCAGCTCGGGATGCGGTCGCTCAGCCCCGGCGTGCGCGAATTGCCGCTTTTGAGGCGGTCGAGCGCGACACTGACATCTTTCGACAAGCGGTCGATGTTCACCTCGAAATGAGCCGCGATCTTGTGCAGGTCGGTATCGTCCTGCTCAAGCAATTTTGCCAAAATATGCTCAATCTCGACATCGTAATTCGTCCGCGAAAGGCAAAGGCCGGCGGCACCTTCAAGGGCGTTGCGCGATACATCGTTCAATCGGCCCACCAAACTTTTAAGGTTCACATTCATCGTTTTTCTCCTAAAGCTTTTTTTGCCACAGAGGCCACAGAGGGCACAGAGTTTAAATCCTTACTTCGTTTTCCGTCGTTTCTCGTCTCCCCTGTCTTCCCGTCTCTCGCGTCTCCGCGTCTCCGCGTCTCCGCGTCTCCGCGGTCATACATTCTGCTGTCAAATTTGCAAAACAACTTGCTCATCGTCCGCCTTGAACGGTTTTGTTTTTAGAAACGTCGTCCAGCCGAGCATCGGCCGCCTTTGGGCCCGCGTCGTTAGAATCGAACTCGGCACCTGCTGCTTTTTAAGAAGCAGTTGTACATCGTAGTCAAATTCGAGGCCGACCATGAATTTTAAGATCGACCGCAAAGGCTTATAGGCTGAGCCGGTCGGCAGAAAAGCCTGAAACTTTTGAAAATCGAGCGGGCCCAATCGCACGCGAAATTTCGATTGCTGTTCCCAGACGCGCGTTCCCGCAATGGCGCTTTCGCCGAGCTTGGTGTTTCGCATTCCAAGCTTTGTGTAATCCTGCGGCTCGAGGTCCAGCCATTGGCCGTGAAACTGTCGGACCTTTGCCGTCGTGGCGAAGTAATCTGACAAAATATTCTCAATGGCATTGCACGAGTGCGGCTTCTGCGCGATCAGGCCGACGTAAGGAAGAAGCGATTCGTCCGGCAAACTCATGCGGCCGCGATGGCCTTTGGTCCCCAAGCCGATCAGATCGAAAAGGTATGACGTGAAATCATCATTGCCGCGTTCGTAGCCGATAGGAAAGCGATATTTCCGCCACGCCCGGTAAAACATCGACACGGACCGATGAGTGAAAATATCAAGGAACGCCCACATTGCTGTATCGCGGTGGCGGATCCGGTCGAGTAACAGGTCGGTGTACGGCTGAGGCAGAACACCGCTGACGCCGGCCATGCCCATAAAATTCACCAGCATCTCGCGCTTTTCCTGCTGCGTTTGCTCTTCAAAGATCTGGCGGATCTCATGGATCTCGCTGGCGGGAAAATCAAGCGCTATGCGCGAGCGGAACCGGACCACCTCTTCATTGGGCATCGCGTTCCGCCCGACCGCACGCTTTTCCGGAAACACTTTTTCCAGCACGCGAACCGCCTGAAAAAACTCGAACCGATAAGGTTCGTCATCGAGCACTTGATTTAGAGGCTTGTCGGTCATGATTAACGTGG
>JABFSB010000330.1 GCA_013140875.1 Acidobacteriota bacterium | reverse complement strand
CCATCCTAACCGGCCCCCCCGCCGTAACCGGCTTCGCCGGCGGCCGCCCAAAGGTCGAAGAAATCATGGCCTACTTCCCGGCTTTGATACCGAAATCATTGATCGAAACCCATGTAGAGGTGATTGAATCCTAGCTGCCGCAAATCCACCCTTGTGTAAAATCATATATTCCTATATTATGAACTTACTATGGCAACTAAACAGGCAAAGTTATTGACAGTTCCGGCAAATGGACAGATCAGCATCGGAAAATCTTGGGCCGGACGCCATATTTTGGTCGAAGAAATCGGCAGCGACCAGATACTTATTTCGGCAGGTATTTTCGTTCCGGATTCGCAACGTACTTTTAACACAAAAGAGGCAAAGGAATCGTTAGACTCCTTTAATGAATGGGAAAATGCGAATCCGGCAAAGAAAACCGATGCTGACTCTTTATTTTCGTCGTTAAAAAAGAAAAAACTTCCACGTGCCAAGTAAATCGAAAGCTCTATCTACTCAGCATGTACCGTCGAGTGCGATTTAGAATTCCCTCGAATTCTTTTGGAACTCACGGATCTGTCAATCGATGAATTAGATCAAGTCGAGGCATCAGTCAAAAAGATCAACCAGATGACGTGGGACCAGATCTACAAAACCTCATCCAAAACCCAAAAAAGAGGCCTGAATTGGGAGCCGATCGCCGGACAAACAACCAGATCCGGCAAAACGATCGCATCGATCAGAATCACAAAAAAGTTTCGAGCCAGAGTCTGCCGCGATGGAAGATTCATGCGATTCATTTCTCTTCACCCAGACCACGACAGTGCGTACGACGAGTTAGGTGGAGACGATCTGTGAATATTCGGCTTGCGCATCGGGCGGTTAGATTCCGTCCTTCTACTTACATCTTTGCATCGGACGTGGACGAGATGAGGTCTTAGAGACAAAACATGTCCCGTCTATGATATTCTTGACTATCAACGCAACATCTGTTAACATCGGATCGGTTGGTGGAGTTGTTCTTCACTAAGGATCTTTGAAAAGACGGATAGGTTCCCCAACAATGCTGAGGCCCGCGCGTGAGCAAGGGCGTAATTCCCTACGCAAAGGAACGAGGCCCTTACGCAGGACGCCGGGGCACGCCGAAAGTGTAGAGGCCCTAGTGTTAGCAAGGACGCGATGCTCAAGTTGGATGTTACGCCCTTGCTCACGCGCAGGCTTCTGCAGCGGACTAGCCGTCCGAGGCTTTGTCGGCGTACGCCGTCGACGGTCGTGTCGAAATGGTTAGAATTATATGCGTAATTGTTGTAGTAAATGGTATTACAGCGAAACCGCTCATTTTTGTTCCACCTTGTTCCGCTTGTTCCATCACGGCGGAACGGAACAAAAATCGCGAAAAAGCCGATTCTTGCGCCACCTTGCGCCGCTTGCGCCATCACGCTTGGCGCGGCGCAAAAATGGGGTTTTTTCAATAAAGTGGGCAATGGATGTCAGGATTTGTCCAGGAATCTGGCGATTCCCTTCTGGCAGTCGTCGGTCATGCGGGCTTTGGCATTTGTGACGACGCCTTGTTCGATGGCTTGCGAAAGGTCGGTTCCGTCGATGGAATAGAGAAGCTGTTTCGTCATTTCAACGGCGGAGCGGCTGATTTTTGAGTAGTGGCCCGCGTACTCGAGCGCGGCGGTTTCGAAGCCTTCTTCGTCATACGTGCGGTTTACGAGGCCCAGATTAAGGGCCTCTTCAGCGGTGTACTCAAAGCCCTGTGTGAGCAGTTCGAAGCCTTTTTTCTCGCCGAGATTTCGTCGTAATATCGCTGTGACCATTGCAGGGACGAAACCGATCTTGACTTCGGGAAAGCCGAATTTGGCCGAGCTGTCCGCAACGATCAGATCGCAGGCCATCGCCAATCCACAGCCACCCGCGAGAGCGCGACCACGGACCGCTGCAATCACCGGAACGCGCACGCCGCGGATCAGCTTGTAAAGCTCGCCCAAGCTTCGAGCGTCTTCGAGATTCTCTTCGTACGAGGCCGTCGCGATCTTTTGCAATGCCGATAGATCGGCACCGGAACAAAAATCTTTCCCGGCTCCACGAATGACGATCGCGCGAATTTTCTCGCTCACATCGGCTTCGCGCAAAGCCTCTTTTAATGCCGCGATGAGCGAGTCATTTAACGCATTTCGCTTTTCAGGCCGGTTAAGCGTCAGAACCCGGACATTATCGTGATCGGTTATAAGTACGTCAGGCATTTTTTTTTGATCCAATTAACAGTTGTCCAATGGACAATTTACAATCAAAGACCTTTTGAGGTCTTTACGATCTTGGTCAACATTTTCGCGAGTTCTTTTCGATCCGCCTCAACGGACTCGAACTCTCGATCATTGATCAGGCCCGCGAAATGGATCAATTGGAGCCAATATTCCGTCTCGTCCGCCCGTCGCAAGGCCTTCGACATAAAAACGGTAAACGCCTCGGATGACTCGCCACTGACGGCTTCTTTGACATGCTTACCTATGTTCGTCCCGGCGACCAATAATTCACGGCTCAGGGTAAACTCCTTATGCTCGTCCACGAGATATCGGCTCAAC
>JABFSB010000397.1 GCA_013140875.1 Acidobacteriota bacterium | reverse complement strand
TTTTTTCGCTTTGCCGCCTCGGCGATGATTGAGCGGATCGATGAAACTGCGTCGGTGCGTTCGGTCTGCGGCGGATTATCCGCGTCATCGATTATCGAGGACGAAGCGAGGGCTGCTCCGTTCGATGCACGGACCTTCGAGAGCAGCCGCCGTGCTTCGGGCGTGATCGCTTCGGCATAACGGCGGGTGTAAATGCGGTTTGCAACGCCGAATTCGATCTCGTTTGTGTCGGTAATGGTGTCGAGCTGATCGAACCTGATTATGTTTTTGAAATTGCTTACGCCGTTTATATAACGATAGGTGACGAATGGTTCGATCACGTGGCGGAATTTGAATTCGTTGCTGTTGCCGTAATAATTTTTCGCCCACGCAACCGGACGGACATCGAATTCGAATTCGCCATACTTTCGCACCAGGTCTTTTTCGACCACCCGCCTCATGTCATTGAACGAGTTCGCGTAATAGGTCACGCGCAGCGATCCGGTGGCGGTGAAGTTCACATACTTGGTATTGATCGGGATCGTGACCTGCGGATAGGCGTCGTATCGCAGACCGAACAGCGGAGTCCTGACCGGTGCGGCACTGCCGGTTTGCGACGCGTAAAGCGCCGTGTCCGCAACGGTTTCGCGACGTGAAACGCCCTCGACACCGGTCTTGAACGAAAAGTAGATTCCCTTCAAAAATGAAAGCCGCGACGGGCGTTTTTCAAAATGGACGCTTGGCAGATTGCGTGTGCTGATGGTCACGTTCGGGATCGAGACGACCTGTGTTCGTGCCAGCAGATCGAGCGTGTAATTGCCCCAGCTCTTGTTGCCGAATGCCTGCGAAACTTCGATCGGCGAAATGATCTGCTGCACTCCGTCCGAAAAAACCTGTCTGAACGCAAGGTTCGATGTTACGCGCACGTCGGCGGCGGCGGTCCAGCCGTTTGAAAAATACTGCACACCTTCGGCATAAAATATCGAACCGCCCTGATCGGGATGCGTCGCGTCGGCCTTCGATCCGAAGATGCGGTCCTTTACGGCATACAATCCAAAGTCGAAGAACGAGCGGTCGTTCGTTCGCGTTCGCACGTCGAAACCATAACCTACGCCGCGTGACGAATAGATATCGCCCCGGATAGTAACGTCCGCCGAACGTCCGAGCGTTTGAAAATAAGCGCCCTGAATGCGGACGCCTTTATTGCCGGAAAATCCGAAAGTAGGTGTTAAAAAGCCGGAGGCTCGGTCGCGCTCCTTTATCGGAATCGACGCGTAAGGAATCGGCACGATCGGCACGTCCTTGACGCGGAACTTCCCGTTTTTCAGCTTTACTTTATCGTTGACTTTGATGACGGCCTCGTCGGCGGTGAACGACCATTTTGGCACGGCTTCGTCGCAGGCGGTGAACTTGCCTTTTGTGACGACGACTTGATCGAGAGCGGTGCGCTCGACTTTCTGCGCGGTGAAATAGATCACCGTGCCGTCGTTGGTCTGATTGGTAAATCCGGTCGAATCCTCGAACGAGCCGAGTTTGGTCTTCATATTGAAAACGGCTTTCGCACCGGTGATCCGTTGATCGTCGCCTTCGTCAAAAACGACGCTGCCTTCGGCGATCATTTTATCTTCGGCCTCGTAGATGACGATGCGGTCGGCCTGCATCCGGTATTTGCCGAACCTTGCATCGACATTGCCGGTGTAGGTCAGAATGCGTTTGCCGTCCGGACCTTCGGCGGTCTGCTTTTCGGAATAGACAACGACCTCACCCTGACTGACGGCGTTGTCGTCCTCGGTCTTTTTCGTTTTGGGTGGCTTGATGCTCTGCTCGGCAGCGACGGGATTGACGTTCGGCGTGTCCGTGATCGGATTCGCCACCTGCCGTTCGACCGGATTAGTGTTCTGTGCGTTGCCGTCGCCAAAAAATAGCAGGGCGGACAAGGCAGCGATGATCACTTTCGACGAATGCATTGATGTGAAAAGTTGCTTTCCCGATGATAGACGAAATCAGGCAAACATTAAAGTTAGACGCGTTTTCGGGAGAATTTGTCGAGGGTATCTGATAGATGCGTGATCGGGCGCGGCGGTTGCAGGATAGATAGCTCTCGCTGAAATTCAATAACACTTCGGAGGTTAGTTAGTTACGAACCGCTTACTTTACCTACTTCGCAAAAACTTCCAGCACGAAGAAGTCGGTATTATCGACGCGTGAGAGAGTGCCTTCGTTAAAGGGTTCGAGGTAAAATTCATCGGCGGCGTAGGACACGGCCGGGATGCCTTCGTCTCTGTTCATTTCGCTTTGAGTGGTGAGTTCGGTCGGGAACCATTTCTCGGTAGTGATCGAAACGGGCTTGGCCGGTCTGATCTTGGCGGCACGTTCAACCAGTTTCTTTGAATCTTCGGCGGTCAACTGAAACACGGCCAGCACACGCCTTCGCTGATCGTCTTTTGCCGGGAATTCCTTCCACGCGAGGTCGTCCGGCTCAAGCGAAAACTTTATCAACGCGCCGAGTTCCGAAACGTTGTCCTTAACGCCGTCCTTTTCGGGTCCGGATGCGGCGGCCGACTCGTTCTGATTAGAAGCCGTATTCGAATTCGCCGTCTGGCCGGAACAGCCGCTCAGGATCTGTATCGCAAAGATTAGTGCTAGTATGACCGAAGTCCTTTTGCCGAACATTTAATAATTGTAAGAGCAAGCGTCGTCGGTTTGCAATTTCGACGCGTTCCACGTGGCATATTAAACCGGACCAAATGCGGGGCCGCATTGCATTTAAATCTAGTTAGCTGATAGGTTTACGGTAAATTCGCCGATCCGCGGCTTTAACTTAAAGTGATTGATTAACATCGAATTTAAAGGGCTTGAGTATCAGCTTCGTCTGTGACTGGTTTCGTCACGTTAGAAGTTGGAAAGAATCGATAATTATTGCCCCACGTATCGTCTTTGGTTAGAATGTGCGTAAGGCGGTTTTGAGCGAGGGACCTCAAGTATGATTTTCCATGTAATGTTGGAAAGAGATGAAGACGGTTGGATAGTGGCCGAGTGCCCGTCCCTGCCAGGCTGTGTTTCTCAAGGGAAGACGGAAAAGGAAGCTCTTGAGAATATCAAAGAAGCAATAACCGCGTGGCTTTGGGCCGAAGATCAAAAAGCCCTCGCTTCGCTCCCGCCACCGCGAGCCAGTGAAGCTGTGCTCGTTACGGTTTAGATCAATGGGTAGGCTCGCTAATATTAGGCAAAGACGCGGTCAGGGCGTTCGAGCGGGCTGGATGGATAAAGATTGGACAAGTTGGAAGCCACTTGGTAATGTCCAAACCGAATGTCCGCGTTAACCTCTCAATACCTCAGCATAAAGAACTAGCTCAGGGAACTTTAAGGGCGTTGATCAGAAACGCCGATATAAGTGTCGAACAGTTTCTGCTATTCCCTAAGAAATAGTTTCACCGTCGACGGATCATATGAGCCAAATCGAGCCGAAAAGTTCAAGGGCCGTCTGGTATGCCCTGATCGTGCTCTTCGCGATCAACACGCTGAACTTTTTCGACCGCCAGATACTTGGGGCGGTCGGTGAGCCGATTCGGAAAGAGTTCGGGCTCAATGATTCGTCTTTGGGATTGCTCAATGCGGCGTTCACGCTGTTGTACGCGTTCGTCGGCATTCCTTTTGGAATTTTGGCGGACCGGTTCGGACGCAAACGCATCCTTGCGGCGGGCGTTTTTGTGTGGAGCCTGCTGACGGCCGGAACTGGGCTCGTCCAAAGTTTCTGGCAGATGTTCGCGTTGCGTCTTGGCGTAGGTGTCGGCGAAGCGTCGTGTGCTCCGGCCGCGACTTCGCTGATCGGCGACCTGTTCCCCGCCAGCCGCCGGGCCAAAGCTCTTGCCGTTTTTATGCTCGGCATACCCGTAGGCCTTGCACTCAGCTTTGCGGTAAGCGGAACCGTTGCCAAACAATTCGGCTGGCGTGCCGCAT
Source organism: Acidobacteriota bacterium (assembly GCA_013140875.1). GTDB lineage: Bacteria > Acidobacteriota > Blastocatellia > Pyrinomonadales > Pyrinomonadaceae > OLB17. The sequence goes on along the minus strand of JABFSB010000397.1, from coordinate 4,277 downwards.
TTCTGGTTGCAGGAATTCCGGGCATCCTTTGTGCCATTGCGGTTCTGTTCATTCGCGAACCCGAACGCGGAGCGTCCGAAACGCACAACGTCGGCGGTCGAAAACGCGAAGGCTCGACGTATCTCAATATTCTCAGATCGCCGACGATGATCTGGATAATCATCTCGGGAGCGGTTCATAATTTCAACGCATACGCCATCGCGGCTTTCATAACGCCATACCTGATGCGTTTTCACGGGCTGGATATTCAGCAGGCGAACTTTATCTCCACGATAGTTTACGGCGTAATGGGCGGGGCCGGATTGCTGATCGGCGGAATGGTCGGAGATGCCGCAATGAAGCGTCGTAAAGACGGACGAATGATTGTTGCGGCTGCTGCGATATTTCTTTCCGTTCCGCTAGTCTATTTTGCACTGGAAATGCCGGCCGGAAGCACAATACCATTCCTCTTGCTGATGGGCACGGCTTCAGCCTTGATGTACTTCTATTATTCGACCGTCTATTCGACAATTCAGGATGTGACCGAACCCGCCGCACGCGGGACGGCGATGGCGGTTTATTTTCTCGCGATGTATCTGTTGGGAGCGTCGATCGGGCCTTATGTGACCGGAATGCTGAGTGATTTTTTCACCAAACGTGCGGCAGCCTTGTCGGGCGTTACCGACACCGCCCAAACCGCCCTCGAACCGTTTCGTGCCGAAGGCCTGCACACGGCGATGTACATTATCCCGATACTCGGCGTGGCACTCGCGCTAATTCTACTCGCTGCTTCGCGCACGGTCGCCAAAGACATAGACGCGATGCAGGCGTGGATGCGGGATTCATCGGAATAGGCAGGTAAATACGCCGATTTCGAACCGCTTGACATCCTATCGCGCCGGTGATATCACTTACCGCGTTCTACACAAATTTAAGGAGATTCTTGTACCGTTTTACACCGGGAATCCGTTTGCCCGAGGTTCCCTTCTCCCGCCGAGGACAACCATATGATCAGAACAGGAAAATATCTTTTAGCAGCCGCCATTGCGTTTGCTTTCATCGGCTGTAACGGCACCGCGGTAGATAACAAACCGGTGGCAAATGCAAACGCCGCAACCTCGAACGCAAATGTAAATGCCGCAAAAACAACGGCAGCCGCTCCGACCAAAGACGCCTTGATGGCCCTTGAAAAAGGCGGATGGGAAGGCTGGAAAAATCGCGATCCGAAATGGACCGAAGAAAATGTTTCGGATAAATACGTCGGATTCGGTTCGGCGGGACGAATCGACAAGGCCGCATCGATCAAATCTTTCACCGAACAGAAATGCGAGATCAAAAGCTACACGCTCTCCGACGATCAAATGCAGATGGTTGGGCCCGATGTAGCGATACTCACATTCAAAGCCAGCCAGGATTACACTTGCGACGGAAAGAAAGGCCCGGAGAATGTGAACTCGACCAGCATGTACGTCCGTGAAGGCGACAAATGGAAGACGGTTTTTTACGGTGAGACCGCGGTTATAGATCCAAAGGCTCCGGCAAAACCGGCAAAAAAGGAAGAAGCCAAGACAGACGAGGCCAAACCCGACGCCGCGACCGAACCACTTTTGGCCATTGAATCCAAACTGTGGGAAGGCTGGAAAAACAAAGATCCGAAACTGCTTGAGGACACGTTCGGCAAGAACTTTAATTTCTACACCGGTGCGGGTCGCACGGACCGTGCCGCCACCATCAAGCAATGGGCGACCGACAACAAGTGCGAGGTTAAGAGTTTTTCACTGCACGACGCAAAATCGGTTTCACTTACCAAAGATGTCTCGCTGCTCACCTACAAAGGCGGAGGCGATGGAACCTGCGAAGGCCAGCCCATCATGACCGAATGGTACGCCACCGCCTTTCTGAAAGAAGGCGAAACATGGCATCCCGCGTTCGGAATGAGCGTTGCACCGTAGCGAGCGATAAGCGACGCAGATATCAAAGAGGCTGTCCGAACTGGCGGCCTCTTTTCAATTGGAGGCTGTCTGATTTTTCGGCTAAAGCCGCGAATCCAAATACACACGGTTCACTAGCTAAAGGTAGTGGCAATTCATCAAAAGCCCTAAAGCTGAAACTATATGGTAAAATCATGCTTATACACGTATAAGCTATGACACCCTTGACACAAGAAGCACAGACCGAAGCACAGGCCGAGAAGCAGCGTTGGGAAGCGGAGACGCTTCAGAAAGTTCTTGATAAGACCGCCGAGCGAAAGAAGTCGTTCGAAGGTGTGAGCCTTGAGCCGGTCGAACGTCTTTACACTAATGCCGACAGCGACAGTATCGAGGTCGGATTTCCGGGCGAGTTCCCTTACAAACGAGGCATTCACCCGACCGGTTATCGCGGCCGGCTTTGGACAGTGCGTCAGTTTGCGGGATTTTCTTCGCCTGAGAAAACGAACGCACGGTTTAAATATTTGATGGAGCACGGGCAGACTGGCTTGAGCGTCGCTTACGATCTTCCTGCACTGATGGGCCTCGATGCCGATTCGCCGTTGAGCGAAGGCGAGGTCGGGAAGTGCGGTGTCGCAGTTTCTTCGCTCGCCGATTTCGAAGTTTTGTTCGATGGAATTCCCCTTGATTCTGTAACCGTTTCCCAAACGATCAACGCTCCCGCTCCGATTTTCTTAGCGATGTATCTGGTCGTTGCCGAAAAGCAAAAAGCCGACTTCAGTAAAATTTCCGGTACGCTGCAGAACGATATTCTTAAGGAATACATCGCCCAAAAAGAGTGGATTTATCCGATCAAACCGGCGATGAAGCTGGTCATCGACACGTTCGAATATTGTTCGAAACACGTCCCGAAATACAACCCGATATCGGTCAGCGGCTATCACATTCGCGAAGCCGGTGCGACCGCGTTGCAGGAGCTGGCGTTTACGCTTCGGGACGGCGTTGAATATGTAAAGTACGGCGTGACGCGCGGCATGAAGGTGGATGAATTCGTCCCGCGACTTTCGTTCTTTTTTAATGCTCACAACGATTTCTTTGAAGAGATCGCAAAATATCGAGCGGCTCGTGTCGTGTGGGCAAAAACGATGAAGGAACGCTTCGGCGCACAGAATCCACGGACGATGCAGCTGCGTTTTCACACGCAGACGGCCGGTGTTTCGCTTACCGTTCAGCAGCCGCTCAACAACATCGCGCGTGTTGCTATCCAGGCCCTGGCGGGAGTGCTCGGCGGAACGCAATCGCTGCACACCGATTCATACGACGAAGCTCTCGCACTGCCGACCGACAACGCCGCACTCATCGCCCTGAGAACGCAGCAGATAATCGCCGAGGAAACCGGTGTGGTGAACACGGTCGATCCGCTCGGCGGCAGTTACTACCTCGAATCGCTGACGCAAAAGATGATCGATGGTTGTCTGGATTATTTCGACAAGATCGACGGTTTCGGCGGCATGGTTGAAGCGGTCGAGGCGGGGTTCCCGCAGCGTGAGATTCAGGAATCCGCGTACCAATATCAGAAAGCCGTCGAGCGAAAGGAACAGTCGATCGTCGGCGTCAACAAGTACGCAATGGAGATCGAGATCCACAAAACCGACATCCTCCAAATAGACGAAACCGTCCGCGACCACCAACTCGAACGCCTGGCAAATGTCAAATCTACCCGCGACAACACAGCCGTGCTCAATGCCCTGGACAAACTAAAACTCGCCGCCCAACATAACGAAAACACCATGCCCGCGATCATCAGTGCCGTCGCTGCCTACGCCACCGTCGAAGAAATCTGCGTTGCGCTGCGTGATGTGTATGGAATTTACGAGGAGCCGGCGTTCTAAGTTCTGGCTAATAGCTAACGGCCAACAGCCATCAGCTAAAAACTGAATTTGCAACGGCAAAAAAAGGAGAATGAGAATTGGCCGATAGCTGTTAGCCATTAGCTATTGGCCGGAAAGGATATGCAGGATTTCCGAAACTTACAGGTCTGGCAAAAAGCCCATGAACTCGTGCTGGTTGTTTATGACCTCACTCAAGATTTCCCGAAAGAGGAGCTGTTCGGACTCAGACATTCGCTTCGCCGGACCTGCGTAGACATTCCCGCGTATATCGCCGAAGGTTCCGGAAAAGCCTCCGATTCTGAATTCTCAAGGTGTATCGGTTCGGCTCTGGGTTTGGCGAACCGGCTGGAATATTTCGTCCTTCTCGCGTTCGACTTGAAACTTCTCAGCGAACCGAGCAACACAAAACTCAGCCAGTCGATCGTTGAATTAAAGAAACGGCTCAACGCTTTCAACCGTAGCTTACGGACGTAATAGA
>JABFSB010000297.1 GCA_013140875.1 Acidobacteriota bacterium | reverse complement strand
GTCCGAGATTACCGAAATACCCGAACCGGTATCGAGAACGAAATTCAATGGCTCATCGCGATTATTTATCCTGAGTTGAATGACCGGCCGGTTGCCCGTAAGGACGATCGGGACCGAGGTCTTAACCGCACCCGCGGTCGAGTAGAGCGATTGCCGCTGGCCCAGGAAGTTTAGAAAATTTATCAGGCCTTTAATGCGGGCCCGCCGCTCGTCATCTGTGTCTTTCGAGACCGCGAGGAAACGATAATAAGCATCGGCCGCGACCTTGTATTTTTCCGCTCTGGCCGAAACCTGCGCCAGGGCGAAAACATAGTCCGGCTGCTCGGGATCCTGAAAAACCGCTTCTTCAAGATTATTAAGGCTCTGCGGGATCCGATTCTCATAAAACTCGAGCATCCCGAAACCCGCCCACGCCAGGGCCTGCTTCCGGTCCATTTTGAGGGCGGTAAAGAAAAGGCCTCGTGCATCCTTGAACCGGCCGACGCCGAGCATTGTCGATCCTAATACGGCGTAGGCGTAGGCGTTTTTTGGCTCCGCCGCGGCTATCGGATAGCAGATGTCGTACGCCTCGGTAAGCCGGCGGAGCTTTACATAAAGCTGGGCCAGCCTCAGCTTTGGGAATGAATCTTCGCCCGCTACATTTACCGCCCGCAGGAGAAGCTTTTCCGCTTCGATCACGTTTCCTTTTTTGATCAGTTTGTCGGCCTGTTTGACCAGTTGGCGTGAGTTTTCAACCTCGGCCTTTTGAACGTCCGGAGTTTTTGAAGCGGTTGCCCCGAGGTTGAATAAGAGCGTCAGGATTATCAGGAACGTCGGCCTGAACAAGCCGGGTTTCGGGACATCAGCGGCGTCGGAAATTCTCATAACCATGCTCCCAAAAATTGTAAGGCGGAAAAACGGATCGGCTTACTTTAAGATCTCGCCTGTTTTCATGGACCACAGGACAAGATCAAGCTCGTCAAAATCGATTCGCGCACGTTTGGCTAGTTGTTTTAGCTTTTCTTCGACTGTTAGATACCTTGTACGCGTATTTGGTGGCTTTGGCTCCTCGATTATTTTCAGCTCGTGAAGACACCTTAAAACGTGCTTATCGAGTATTGCATAGCCGCTAAAGCCGATATTGCGTAAAAAGTGGCTCGCCTCTTTGTATCCAAGGCCCTTAATGCCCTTTTCCTTGACTAGCCAATCGCGTCTTTCATAATGACAATCGAAGCTTTCCAGCTTCTTACGCAGCTTCATGCCGCAATGTTCTCGCAGAAAAGTACGCGAAGCAACAACATACCGCGATCGGGCGTTCGGATATCGATGAACGCCGGTCAGCGCCTTCGCCAGTTCTGGCTGCTCGCCGTCTTCCAGCAGCGGCTGAACGGCCGAAACGGCCCGCATCCCCATCTTTGCCGAACAGCCGCCGGTGAAAAAACAGTAAACCATCTCTTCCCAAAGCCGCGCGTCCGTCCCGTTCATCCAAACCGATTCGAACTCGGCCAAACGGGTTTGTATCTCTTCGCGCCGCGCGCGATGGGTCTTTCTTATTTCACCGATATTTATTGCTTTTCGCGACTTTTCCGACATTTCGAGGCTGTACCAATTCTAGGAGCGTGCGCGGACGGTGTCAATGGAAAAAGGTTATCGAGTAATTCCTAAAATTGTTTTGCTTTTAGAGATTTCGTCGGCCCTCCTATTCTTTCTTCGTTTCCTTTTATTCCTCCTATTTCGTGGTCGTTCTGTTTTAACCACAGAAGGAGAGGAATAAGGGAACGAAGAAAGAAAAGCAGAAGATCGCCGGCAACGAACTTTTGAATTTCAATACGCCTGCAGCCGCAAAAAAGCCTTTGAAAAACTGTCTCTCTGATGTATAAGTAATTTGGATGATAACCATAAGCAATACTGAGAATTAGTGACATCCAAATTTTGAAAAAGTACATCGAATGTATTGCCTGTTCACTCGCAAGATAAGGCGGACGAAATAAAATGGGTTGAAGGTTCGGGGCTGGTTCGTGTTATACTCTTCGGTGCCTGTCTAAGGTATTCCAACAGTGTTCACCACCGCAGCATCCGGACTTAAAGTTAAGTAAATGAAGTTGTCGATCCGAAAATTAGCCACTTGGCCGTTTGCAGCCGTTTTTGCAATTACCTTTGCGGCCAATGTCTTCGGCCAGGGTTCGCAGCCGCTTTTGCAGGACATTAAAGTTGTCCGTGAGAACGGCCCTCAGCCCGCGACAACGCCGTTGGTCAAGAAAACCGGCAGCGTGTCGCCGGCCGCGACCGCTCCTGTGTCGCTGGTCAAAACGTCGATCCCGGTCCTTGCCGAAGCCGCTATTCCCGGATACTCGGGCGTTTTGGTCGAATCGCTGGACGGCAACGTTGTGGTCGAAAGCTCTTCGAATGCGGCATTTAATCCTGCTTCGAACGTAAAAGTCGCGACGGCCTTTGCCGTGCTCAAGACCTTCGGGCCCGAATACCGCTTTCCGACCAACGTATGGACCGACGGCAGCTATGAAGAGGCGACCGGCACGATCCACGGCAATCTTTATATATCGGGCCGCGACCCGATGTTCGGTTTCGAGCACGCGGTGATGG
>JABFSB010000143.1 GCA_013140875.1 Acidobacteriota bacterium | reverse complement strand
GTTGTCTTCCTTTTTGAATTTAACGTCCTCACCATTCAGAAGCCGCGAAAGATCGAAAAGTTTTCGGGCCTGAATGCACATTGCCCCGGCGCTTTTAATGTCTGCCTCGGCATCGCAGCGGATCGTCACGTCGAGGTCGGTCCCGACGATGCGGATGGAATTTTCACCCAGGCTTTCGATCAGAATATTCGACAAAACCGGGATAGTGCTTTTGCGTTCGACCACGCCCTGCACAAAACCCAATACTTCCTTCAAAGCCGATTGCTTGATGACAAATTCCATTGCTGACAACTCCTAAGTTTAGTTTCCGCTATTATACCAACTCTGTCCGGTTTCCCCTCGTTCGCCTTGTTTCTGTTAACATGAGAATAAATACTTAAAGAAATATCTAGTAATAGTAAGAAGGCCTGTGAATATGTTAAAAAGCGGCCTAACCGCCGATAAAACCTGATGTTTTTTGTCCACAATATCTGTGGAAAGTTTGTGGAAAAGCCTGTATTTCTGCGGATAACCGTCGAGCTTTTCGATCTTTCAAACTATCCACAACTCTTATCCGGTCTTAAGTAGTGGAAATGTGTAAAAACAATTATCAAATCCTGTAAATAAACGATTTAGCGTTTTAGTGCTTTCACTGGCGTTGTGGAAAGCAAGATACCGGAAAACCGGTTAAAATATCTTTAACTAACTGCAAAGACTATCGATTAGCTCACTGACCGTCTTGTGGAAATCGCGATTTTCACTTACCAGGCCGTCGATCTTTTCAAACGAGTGCATCACTGTCGTGTGATGCTTGCCGCCGAACTCGCGCCCTACCTCAGGATAGCTGTGGTTTGTCAGCCGCTTGCACAGGTACATCGCCACCTGCCGCGGTACCGCGATCGCCCGCGAATTGTTTTTCGACTTAAGTTCCTCGACGGTCAATTTATAATGCGACGCGACCGTGCGCGCGATTCGCTCCATGGTCAGACCTTCGGGCCGCTCGCTGTCGATGACGTTCTTCATCGCGTCCTGGGCGAGCATTTTCGAGATCGGCATTCCACGCAGACTCGAGATCGCGACGAGGCGGACGAGCGAGCCTTCAAGCTCACGGACGTTGCTGCGGATCTTGTTGGCGATATAGATGGCAATGTCGTCCGGCAGGTCGACGCCGTCGAGGTCGGCCTTGCGTTTCAGGATCGCGACCTTTGTTTCCAGGTCAGGCGGCTCGATGTCGGCGATCAGGCCCCACTCAAAACGAGAATGAAGGCGTTCCTGCAGCGTCGGTATCTCACGCGGAGGGCAATCGCTGGATATAACGATCTGTTTTTGTTCGTTGTGCAGAGCGTTGAAAGTATGGAAAAACTCTTCCTGCGTGCGTTCCTTGCCGGCGAGGAATTGAACATCGTCCATCAGCAGCACGTCGATCGAGCGGTATTTTTCCCGGAAGCTGTGCGTCGAATCATAGCGGATCGCGTTGATCAGCTCATTCATGAACTTTTCGCTAGTGACGTACGAAACGCGCATGTGCTTGTCACGTTGTTTTATCGCGTGGCCGATCGCGTGCATCAGGTGCGTTTTGCCAAGGCCGACGCCGCCGTAAATAAATAGAGGATTGTACGTTTTGCCGGGCGTGTCGGCCGCACCGAGCGAAGCGGCATGGGCGAACTGGTTCGACGTGCCGACGACGAACTTGTCGAAAGTATATTTTGGGTTGAGCGAGTGTTCGAGCGGGTCGCCGTCATAAGGCCTTACGGCGGCCGGCTGTCCCGTCCGGGACGGTTCACTGGTGGAATGGATCGACTGCGGCCCTTTCAAACGGAAATCATCGTCCGATCCGAACCGGTCTTCTTCAATTTCGGTCTCGTCGACTATCCATTCGATCCGGTGGTCGGGATAGCCGAGCTCTTCAAGCGTTTTGACCAGAAGCCCGGTGTAGTAAAGCGCGACCCAATCCTTAGTCACCTGTCCGGCGCGCAAAAAAAGCGTTCTGTCCGGTGAGCTGTAATTTTCCAACTGGACCGGCCTAAACCACGAATCGACGATATGTTTATTGAGCCGCTGTTCGACGGACGCAATTACGTCATTCCAAAGACCGGTTTTACTCAAAGATGTTTCCAACAAAAAAACTCCAAAAGAGCCCGTGGGCCGATAAAATTGTTTTTCGATATCGCCGCGAATTACGGCAATTTGAAAGCTGATCTGCGGCTGCCTGCGAAAGGAAGAAAAACTGTTGTAAAATAAGGGCTCCGACTTAAGAGATAAAGAAGTACCGCAAGTTTTCCACAGAGTTTTCCACAAGCGTGTGGAAAAGAGAAAGAAAACTTAAAGCTATACTTCAAGTTGTTTGTTTACAACAGTTTACGAGAAACCAGCATTATCGAAACGGGTCACAGACTAACACAGTGAAAAGGCAAGCGCAAGGAGAATTCCACAGAAAAACGAGGGTGCGTTACATAGGTGTTAAGACCCTTGATTAACAACAATTTGGCACCGTTTCGGCATCTGTTAGACTTGGTTTCCAGGACCGAAAATCGAAAAAAGCCAGTAAAAAATTTCGTCAGCGACGTGAAAAAACAAACAAAAAATAAACTTGCCGGAGACGC
>JABFSB010000002.1 GCA_013140875.1 Acidobacteriota bacterium | reverse complement strand
TTCTTGACGAAGGTGCGGTCGAAATCGTTACCGGAGTCAATCTGCCAATGGTGGTAAAGTTCGCGACGCATTCGCGCGAATCCGGCCTGAGCGAAATCGCCAAAGAGGTCGAGGAACAAGGAAAGCAATCCATTTACCGCACGGCGTCGTTGTTCGCACCGGTCAAGCCTAAGAAAGATGCTTGAGGGTTCGATCAGGGTCGTCAATCGTCTGGGGCTTCACGCACGTGCAGCCGCGCAGTTGGTCAAACTTGCCGGAAGATTTAAAAGCCGGATAATTCTGAAGCGTCTGGATAAAGAAGTAGAAGCGAACGCCAAGTCGATGCTCAGCGTGCTTGCGTTAGCCGCGTCGTTCAATACAATCCTCTCATTGACGGTCGAAGGCAAGGACGAAGCCGAAGCATTTGCGGCCGTCGAAAGACTTTTTAATTCGCGCTTCGGCGAGAATGAATAACCTAAATGTCTGATACACCTGGAGCAGGAAAAAAAGTATCCCTGATCGGTGCCCCGCTCGGATTCGGGGCCGGAACGCCGGGAAGTGAACTCGGCGTCGAAGCGATACGTCTTGCTTCGATCCGAAACAAACGGCTTATCGACCTGATCGCCGATCTTGGTTACGAGGCTGAAGATCTTGGCAACGTAAACATTGTCCGGCCAGTATCGCCCGCCGCCGATAGCGACAATCCCAAATATCTACAGGAGACGCTTTTCTCTTGCCGCAATATTTCCGCCGCGGTCCATTCCGCCCTTTCGAATAATTCCATACCCGTAATTCTGGGCGGCGACCATTCGATCGCAATCGGTTCTGTCTCAGGCCTCTCGACATATTTTCGCGAACAGAACGAACCGTTCGGCCTTATCTGGTTCGATGCGCACGCCGATATAAACACGCCTGAAACGTCTTCTTCAGGCAACGTCCACGGCATGCCGCTGGCGGCCCTGCTCGGATACGGAAATGCCGAGCTGACCGGCATCGGCGGCTTTTCGCCGAAGCTGGAGAAGAAGTATTTTGCCCATGTAGGCGCCCGCGACCTGGACGAAGGCGAGAAGGCGAAGATCCGCGAGCTGGGCCTTCGTGATAATTTCTTTACGATGAGCGACATCGATAAACGCGGGATGCTGGACTGTGTAAAAGATGCTATCGCGATCGCGTCCCAGGCCTCGGGCGGATATGCGGTAACGTTCGATGTCGATATGATCGATCCGAGATTCGCTCCGGGCTCGGGCACGCTCGTCCGCGGCGGGGCAACTTATCGCGAAGCACACCTTGCACTGGAAGTTATCGCCGAACACGGCGGCATGCGTTCGTTCGAGATCGTCGAAGTAAACCCGATGCTCGACCAAAGTAATATTACGGTCGAGCTGGCGTGTGAGCTGATTCTTTCGGCCTTAGGCAAAACCATTTTGTAGATAGCGGTCACCGGATTTTCGATCGGTTTATTTTCACTATGAAAACAAAAGTCGGATTAGTATTCGGCGGCAGGTCGGGCGAGCATGAGGTATCGGTCCGCTCGGCCGGGAATGTCGCGTGCGCGTTCAATAAGGAAAAATACGAGATCGTTCCAATCGCCATCTCTATCGACGGCGAATGGCTCGGTCCGGCGGAATCGGTCAAAGTACTGAGCGAAGAAGCGCAGGCCGCGATCGGGCGGGATTTCGAAGAACTGAAAGGCCGACGTGTCGGATTGAAATTCGAATCGGGCAGCAAAGGGTTTTCATTGTCGTCGTCCGGCGGTTCGGACGAACCTCTTTCCGTCGATGTCGCCTTTCCGGCACTGCACGGCACGTTCGGCGAAGACGGTACGATTCAGGGAATGCTTGAGATGGCCGGTATCCCGTTCGTTGGATGCGGCGTTCTTGCTTCAGCCTGCGGGATGGACAAAGTCGTCATGAAATCGCTGTTCAGCGAAGCCGGGCTGCCGATGTGCAGGTATGTATGGTTTCTGCGAAGCGAATGGGAGGCCGATAGCGATCTGGTCGCAAAGCACGTGGAACGCACGCTGGGATTTCCTTGCTTTGTAAAACCGGCGAATCTGGGATCTTCCGTCGGCATAAGCAAGGCGGCAGACACCGATTCATTGAAGGACGCGATCTCGCATGCCGCCGAATATGACAGCAAGGTGATCGTCGAAGAGTGCCTGACGATGCGCGAGATAGAATGCGCCATTCTTGGAAACGATAAGCCGGAAGCAAGCCTGCCCGGCGAATATTTGATACGCAACAAAACCAAGACGTTTCTGGATTACACTGAAAAATATTCCGCCACAGGCAATAATGAGTTTGTCGTGCCTTCGCCGGTTTCGGAGGAACTTGCCGGCAAGATCCGGGAAATGGCGGTTACCGCTTTTAAGGCGATCGACGGTTCGGGCCTCGCCCGCGTCGATTTCTTTTTGCGAAGCGACAACGGGGCGTTGCTCGTGAACGAAATCAACACGATGCCGGGGCTGACGGACGCTTCAGGTTATCCGAAGATGTGGGAGGGAAGCGGTGTTCCGTTCGCGGAAGTTCTCGATCGCTTGATCGCGCTTGCAACGGAAAGGTCCGCGGAACGCTCGAGCAATCGGACAAAATGATCTTTTATTAATTC
>JABFSB010000134.1 GCA_013140875.1 Acidobacteriota bacterium | reverse complement strand
GTGTGTAGTACTGGGCCATCTCCAGCGCGGGGGCAGCCCGAACGCTTTCGACCGGATGCTTGGAACGAATTTCGGTGCTTGTGCCGTCCGGGCGCTTGCCAGCGGCGAAACAGGTAAGATGGTGGCTCTTCAGGCCGGCACAATTGTTACGGTGCCACTTTCGGAAGCCTGCACGAATATCAAAACCGTTCCGATCGACGGCCAGCTAGTGAGGACCGCTCGCGACATCGGGATTTCATTCGCGGCACCGAAGGAAGTCACTTTTTCTTAAGATAAAGAGTTTAGATATGGAAGCAGTAAAAAAGAAATTACAGGACGAATTGTCGGTCCTCGAACACGAACTTCATCATAAATTGCCAAAGGACATTCAGCACGCCAGAGAGTTCGGCGATCTTAAAGAAAATGCCGAATATAAGGCCGCGAAAGAGCGCCAAACGATGGTCCAGGCCCGCATCAGCCAACTGCAGCAGCGGTTAATAGAAGTGGATTCGATCGATGTCTCAAAGATCCCGACCGACCGCATCGCCTATGGCTCAAAGGTCGTTCTTTTCGATCTGGAAAAAGAAGAAAAGGTCACTTACAAACTGGTCACTTCCGAAGAAAGCGATCCCGACAACGGAATGATCTCGACCGTTTCCCCGATCGGCCAGGCGCTGATGGGCAAGGAAGAAGGTGACGAGATTAAAGTAAAAACGCCGACCGGCTGGCGGACTTTTGAAATAGAGAGAGTAAAGACGATACACGAGCAGGAGTAATAGTTCCGAGTTTCAAGTTCCAGGTTTGTATTTTAGAGTTGTCTTGAACTTGGAACTCGAAACTCGAAACCCGAAACTAGAGCATGTTAGGTGAAAGCATCGGACGCGGAGCAATGCGGATCATCAATGCGATGGTGCGGGCCCTTGCGTCGGCCGGCGTTCATCCGAACATTCTGACCGCGATCGGCGTTTGTATTAACGTCGGGTGTGCCGTGCTTTTCGGTTTCGGCGAATTTTTCTGGGCCGGGATCGTCTTGATAATTGCCAACATCTTCGACATGCTCGACGGCAACGTGGCCCGCTTGACCGGGAACGTAACTAAGTTCGGCGGTTTTCTCGATTCGTCGCTCGACCGCCTTTCGGACATGGTCGCTTTTTTAGGCATCATGATCTTTTACGCCGGTAATTCGCCGCAGCACTCGCTCTTGAACGTGACTCTGGCTGGCGTCGGCATGATCGCTTCGGTAATGGTCAGTTACACGACGGCAAGGTCGGAAGGTCTCGGGGTAAAGGCGAATGTAGGTTTTTTGCAGCGGCCCGAACGTATCGTCCTATTGATCATCGGGGCTCTGTCGACGTGGGATTGGAATTCAAACCATTTTCTTTTCAACCGGATGCCGCAGGTGCTTTGGGTGCTGGCGGTCGGTTCGGTTTGGACGCTTGTTCACCGAATGTATTTTATCTGGACCGAGTTTAGAAGGATCGAAGGAGTGTCAGCCGAGTAATGATCGAATGGCTCAGCGGTTTTTGGCATTCGCTTACGCTCAACCAGGTGCTGCTTGGTGTCGGCCTTTTTCTGCTTTCTTTGACGATAAGTTTCGCGGCCATCGTGATCGTATTGGTAAATATTCCGGCGAATTATTTTTCAACCCATTACCAACAGGATTTTTTGCCCAACAGCAGATGGATAGTCCGCTGGGGAGCCGTCATTCTGAAGAATATCCTTGGAGTTTTCCTGGTCATTCTCGGATTGATCCTTTCACTGCCGGGCGTGCCCGGACAAGGACTTTTGACCATTCTTCTCGGATTGATACTTATCGATATTCCGGGCAAGCGGCCGTTTGAGGCTCGCATCATAAAGAGACCGGCTATCCTCTCGGCTGCAAACCGTTTGCGGTCTAGATTTAATAAAGGCCCGCTGCTAGTCGATTGAACCTATGGGGTTATTCAGTTTTCTTCAAGGGAAAAAACCCGACCCGTTTGCGGGCCGAAGAGAGTATTTGCTCGAACACGGGCGTATTACTGACGGCGTTATCATCGACACTGAAACCAAACTCAATGGTGACGAGATCGTCTTTTATGTCTATTCGCTGAACGGTGTCGATTTCGAGTCTTCCGAATTGCTGAGCGAAGAGCAAAAGGCCGATCCGCTGAAGTTTGCTCCGGGAGCAAAAGTCGGAGTTCGTTACGATCCGAAGAATCAGGGAAACTCGACTTTGGCATAAGCCAAAGTTCCGTAGAGGATGTCTGAAAAAGTCGCTCTGCTCGCTGAAAGCGAGGAAATTAATAGCGTCGGGTGAAACCCGACGAAAAATCGCGGTTAAGATTTAGGTCCCTGTAAGGGACGCATTATCAACAATTTATTCGACGCCTTCAGCGTCGGCTCATAGTTGCGACGGTTCCGTCGGGATTCTCCCGACGCTATTAAATCTATCTCCTTCGGGGATAAAAACGACTTTTCAGATCTTCCTTTCCAGACAAGGGCTCCATTTCAATCTATAACGACTTCAAAAAGGCGACGAGATCGCGCTTTTGTGTTGTCGTAAGCGTATTGAACCTATTGGTGACAAATGCGGACTCGCCCTGATGTCGAAGAATCGCATCCGTAAACG
>JABFSB010000463.1 GCA_013140875.1 Acidobacteriota bacterium | reverse complement strand
GTATAACGGCTTTTCGTGGGCTATCCCGAGACCGCGGCGCTGACCTATCGTATAGCGGTGAATTCCGGTATGTACGCCTATCGCTTCGCCGGACGTGCTGACGATCTCGCCGGCAGCAGGCACTTCTTCAACGCGGTTTTCGTGTTCGAGATAACGGTCGATGAATTCACTGTACTTGCCGTCGGGCACAAAGCAGATCTCCTGCGATTCCTGCTTCTCAGCGGTGTAAAGTTTGGCGTCGCGGGCAATGTCGCGGACCTCTTCTTTTTGCATTTCGCCCAGCGGAAAATAGGCGCGCGAAAGTTGGTCCTGGTTCAACTCCCAGAGAAAATAGCTCTGATCTTTCCAGTGATTGCGGCCGCGAAACAGGCGATAGCGATTCGCTGCTTCGTCGTACTCAACTCGAGCGTAATGGCCAGTCGCGACCTTGTCGCAGCCAAGCGAAACGGCCATGCGATCAAGCGAAGCGAACTTCAAACGCGAATTGCACGCAACGCACGGGATCGGCGTTTCGCCGGACAAATAGCTCTGTACAAAAGGTTCGACTACGTCACGGTCAAAGTCTTTTTCAAGATTCAGGACGTAAAACGGAAAGCCTAAACTTTCCGCAACGCGTCGTGCGTCGTAAACATCATCGAGCGAACAGCACCGCGACGGCAGCGGATCGCCGTTCTCGTCGGTGTTGATATGACGCCGCTGGTTCCACAACTGCATCGTAAAGCCGACGAGCTCATGCCCCTGCTCCTTCAATAACGCGGCCGCCGCCGAACTATCGACGCCGCCGCTCATTGCTACCGCTATATTCATACTGCCGCGGTTCAAACCCGCTTCTTCGCTTCCAAATTGAACTTTTGTAACAACCAGTTAAGGACGGCTTCTTGATCGTGAATGGTTGCCCTCCGAATTTGGGCAAGCAAATGAATTCGGTCCGGTTTTGGAAGGGCCGTATTCTGTAACCCCTCATTGCAGTTTGTGCAGACGGCCCTAAGGTTCTGCGGTGTGTCGTCGCCACCCTTGGATTTGTCGATGATGTGGCCCATCGTCAGGCGAACGGTTCTGCCTCCTTCAAATGGGTCTGGATCACCCGCCGCGAGGCCGCACATTTGGCAGGTGTATCCGTTTCTTTCCAGGACCCAAGCACGTGTTTCTTTGGAAATGCCGCGACTAAAGGCGGGCTTTCGGACTGAGGTTTCTAAAAGATATTGATTCGGTTTAAGGTTAACTCGATCTTTGTGAGTAAGTATTTGATAACCATCTTCGTTTCGGAGTTCCCGAACCCTCCTCGCCCATTCGACCACTCCGCCGCTAGCGGATTGAATGTCCCTGGAATGGAGAACCACCCCGATGTTCTTTAGAAAGTAGTCTAGAATGAGTTTTTTTGATCCAGGATTTCGAGGCATGCGATTCATTAAGACAAATGCAGCTGTGGCTGAAACGTGGTTGCCCTTTTCTCTCCAATGCGGGCATACTCGGGATTGATTTCTATCAGAACCGCCCGGCGCCCAAGCTCATTTGCCGCTATTCCCGTTGTTCCAGACCCACCAAAAGGATCCAAGATCAAATCACCCGCATACGAGCCCAGTAGAATACACCGCCGAGCCAATTCGCGCGGAAACGCCGCCGGATGTCCATTACCATTCGACTCCGGACCGAGAATCCAATAGTTGCGCAAATTCGCTCCGCTCGGCTCACGAAGGGCTTCGGGATTATAAAGATAATTGGTCGATTTGGCGAAAAGAAAAACTTCTTCTGTGGCACTCGTGGGTCTATTTTTCACGCTCTCAGGCATAGCAGTTTTCTTAATCCAAGTGATTCGGGATCGTAGAATCCAGCCGTCCGCCTGCAACGCGAATGCCACCCGCCACGGCAATCCCATTAGATCCCTGTCCTTAAGACCCCAGCAGTCGGGAACTTTGCAATTCCTTCGCTGAATAAGCCTTCTAGTATTGCCAACAATTGCGTTAGGTCCATGCCCCCCGGTGCCTCCATTTCTGGCATAGCCGTCACCAACATTTAGCCATAGCGTCCCGTCTACGCGAAGAGCCCTGCGCACTTCGCGAAAAATTCTAACGAGATTGTTAACGTAATCCTCGGGAGAAGATTCGGCTCCGATCTGAGCGGGGTGATCATAATCACGTAGCCCCCAATATGGTGGCGATGTTACCGTGCATTGCACACTTTCGGGTTCCAATGTCGGCAAAATAGCAAGACTGTCGCCGGTTAGAATTTTGAAATCTTTCATTTTAGTAGATATTATCACCCGGCCGTCAATTATTCGGCAATTACCGAGCGCCTAACCAACCGACTATTCAGCCGCTTCGATCCCCATCTTTTTCACGAGTTTAGCAAAGCGCCGATCGTTTTGGCGAAGGCCGTCGAACTGCGGATCGACGAGCAGAAACGGCATGCGCGTCGAGCGTTCTTCAAAACCTTTTTCCAGCCAGTCGAAAACGCTATCGATTTCGCCTAAGCCCAGATGAATTTTGGCGTAGTTCAGCGGTGAGATGTAATTTTCCTTTGCGGCGTCCTTTAATTTTTTCAAAATGCCATTCGCCTCGCGTTTCTTTTTCGCCAGGCCCAGAATTCTGCCGAGTTCGGCGACGACGAACGGACGGTTCGCACTGACTGTGATCGCGTTCTGGAGGGCGGCGATCGCAGCGGCGAATTTTCCGTTCGCGGCATATGTTATCCCCAGCACCCAATGTGCCGAAAAATGGTTAGGCTCGATCTGGATGGTAAGTTTTGCTTGCTCTTCGGCTTTTTCGTATTGGCGGGCGAGGTAATGGAAATAAGCGAGGTTCGCATTCGCGATCGGCAAGAGCGAATCGATCTCCACGCAGCGTTTCGACATACGAAGAGCGTCTTCAATCCGGCCCTGCACGGCGAGGTTCAACGCGTAGTAACCGTGGGCGGCCAGGTAATTCGGGTTTATCTCGATCGAGCGTTTATATTCCTTTCTCGCCTCCGCCCAATTCCAGTCGAACCCGCCCAGCGTCACGCCATATGACGCGTGCGTTTCGGCCAGCGTGTTGTCCAGATCGATTCCCTTTTTCGCAAACGTCTTTGCCTGTTCAGCCGCAACCGACGGCGGAAGCGCCTCGTAAAACGACAGCAGCGTGTAATGGTCAGCAATGCCCGAATACGCGACGGCGTATTCAGCATCCATCTCGATGGCCTGTTTAAAGTAACCGATGGCAGTTTTAAAACCGTCAGCCGTGCGGCGGTTCCACAAGCGGCCTTTCAGGTAAAGCTGGTAAGCCTCGACGTTATCGGTGTACCGCTTTCGCAGATAATCTTTCTCATTGCTTAAAAGCTTGACCTTCAACGCCTCGACGATTGCCAGAGAGATCTCTTCCTGAATCTCGAAAATATCCTCGAGTTGACGGTCGTATCGCTCGGACCAGAGGTGATAACCGTCCGCAACGCTTATAAGCTGCACACTTATCCGAAGGCGGTCGCCGGATTTGCGGACGCTTCCTTCCAGTACGGTCTGAACTTCCAACGCCTGGCCGATGCGGCGAACATCCAGCTCACTGCCCTTAAACGAAAAGGTCGAAGTGCGGGCCGCGACCCTCAGTTTTTCGAGCTTCATCAAACTATTGATCAACTCTTCCGTCAGGCCGTCGCAAAAATATTCATTGTCGGCATCGGCACTTACGTCCAGAAACGGCAGGATCGCGATCGATGGGTAATTTTGAAAACTGCGGTTCGATATCAGGTCGGGGAATGACGACCTGAAAGCGAGTGTCGGCGAGTTTGAGATGAATTCGTCCGTCAGAAGGCTAGAGCCGTCCTCAAGACAGAAATTCAACGTCTCGTCCGCGTACTGTTGCTGGCAAACCGGGCAATATTTCATAGTCCTGTTTTACATTATGTCACACCGCTCATTCGGGCATCCTTTAAGCTTAGAGGGAAAAACGAATAGATGAATTAAAATGGGGATTTGCACAGTCGTGGAATTCGAGCCGATGGGGGCCGCAAGTCCAATACAATCAGATCTTTGACCCGTCCCGTCGTCGATGTCGGGCGGGACCGAGCGTGACAGGTTCGAAGATGCGTTCAAAAATGCTGCAAAGCGAATTCAACGCCTGCTGGAAAGCCGTTCGTCGCCTGTTCTAAAAGCACCGAAAATGGTAAGATACTCTTTTGGCCGGACGCCCGATTTTTGCTCTATCTAATAGGTTTAATGCAACAGAGAACGGTTGGAGTAAGGTGCCGGAAAATATCAAGAAACTCTAAATTGCGACAATTGATCAAATAGGTTCAGAGGTAATACATAAATTGGCTAAAGCAAAGACAGAATATGGTGCGGACTCGATAACGGTGCTCGAAGGGCGTGACGCGGTGCGAAAACGGCCGGCCATGTACATCGGCTCGACGAGCGATATCGGTTTGCATCACTTGGTTTACGAAGTTGTAGATAATTCGGTCGACGAAGCACTGGCGGGATATTGCGACACCATCGAGGTGACGATACATATCGACAATTCGATCACGGTTGTCGATAACGGCCGCGGCATTCCGACCGACATTCACAAGCAGGAAGGCCGTTCGGCGGCCGAGGTCGTGATGACCGTGCTGCACGCCGGCGGCAAGTTCGATTCGAACTCTTACAAAGTTTCCGGCGGACTACATGGCGTCGGCGTGAGCTGCGTTAACTTTTTGAGCGAATATCTGCGGCTTGAAATTTGGCGCGACGGCAAAACGCACGAGATGGAGTTCGAGGCCGGCATTCCGGTCGCGCCGCTAAAGCAGACCGGTACCACGACGAAACGCGGCACCAAGATCACTTTCCGCCCGGATTCAAGCATTTTCGAGACGACCGTTTACAGCTTCGACAAATTGAGCGAACGCCTGCGTGAAAAAGCGTTTTTGAACAAGGGCATCCGCATCTTTATCAAAGATGAGCGGGAAGAGGAAGAAAAGTCGCACGAATTCTATTACAAGGGCGGCATCGCGGAATTCGTAAAGCATCTCAACAAAAACAAAAGCCCGCTCCATGACGAACCGCTTTATTTTGAGGTCATCCACGACGATCTGTCGATCGAGATCTCGATGCAGTATAACGACAGCTACGACGAAAAGATCTTTTCGTTTGCCAACAACATCAATACGGTCGACGGCGGCACTCATCTTTCCGGCTTTCGCGGAGCGATCACGCGTACGATCAATGCTTACGCCGAAAGCTCGGGAATGGTAAAGAATGCCAAGGTCGCTCTAACCGGCGATGACGTGCGTGAAGGACTGGTAGCGGTCATCAGCGTAAAGATTCCGCAGCCGCAGTTTGAAGGGCAGACCAAAGGCAAGCTCAATTCACCGGTCAAAGGCCCGGTCGAATCGTTCCTTAATGAAAAACTCGGCGAATTCTTTGAGCAGAATCCCGGCGTTGCCAAAAAGATCGTCGGAAAGGCCGTCGATGCCGCTCGCGCTCGGGACGCTGCCCGCAAGGCCCGCGAGATCGTCCGTAAATCGGCTCTCGGCACATCGACGCTGCCCGGTAAGCTGGCCGATTGCCAGGAGAAAGATCCGGCACTGAGCGAGATCTATATCGTTGAGGGCGATTCCGCAGGCGGGTCGGCCAAACAGGGCCGCGACCGCAAGAACCAGGCCGTTTTACCGCTCAAAGGTAAGATCCTGAACGTCGAGAAAGCCCGCTTTGACAAGATGCTCGGCCACGGCGAGATCAAGGCGTTGATCACCGCGCTCGGCACCGGCATCGGCAAGGAAGATTTCGATGTCAGCAAGCTGCGGTATCACAAGATCTGTTTAATGACCGACGCCGATGTGGACGGCAGCCATATCCGTACTTTGCTGCTGACCTTCTTCTATCGACAGATGCCCGAGCTGCTCGAAAATGGTTATGTTTACATCGCTCAACCGCCGCTTTATAAGGTCAAACGCGGCAAAAAGGAAGAGTACATCAAGGACGAAAAGGGAATGTTCCGCTACCTGATGCGGATGGCCACGGGCGATGCTCATATCAGCTCAAACGAGCGAACGGTCGAAGGGCGCGAGCTCTCAAAAGCGCTCGAACAAACAACCGAGCTGAAAAATTATTCAGAACGGCTTGCACGCAGGTTGTTCAATGATTCGAAATTGGTTTCGCTGCTGCTTGAGGCATTCGCCGGCAAGGACGGCATTTTGACTAAGCATCAGGTTCGCCTGCGCAAGATATTCGGTGAACAGGAAATGATGGCCGAAGTCGAAGGCAAGCTTTCCGACGCCGGATATAACACCGAGCTGACCAACGACGAAGAACATGGCCTGTGGGAGATCGACGTTGCCTATCCGAATGGCGGCCAGCTCAAGATCGACTGGAACCTTGCAAGCTATGTCGAGTTTCAAAAAGCAGTCGAGCTTAAGAAATCGCTCGAGGTCGATTTTCCAGCTCCGTTCGTGCTCGGCGAAAACGGCAAGAGCGAAACACTCGGATCGCGTGAGGAACTGCTTGAAAAAGTAATGGGAATGGCCAAAAAAGACCTCACCATTCAACGTTACAAAGGCCTCGGCGAAATGAACCCCGAACAGCTCTGGGAAACCACCATGGACCCCGAAAAACGCACCATGCTCCAGGTCCGCATCGAAGACGCCATCGAAACCGACGGCATCTTCACCGTCCTAATGGGCGACCAGGTCGAACCGCGACGTAAGTTTATCGAAGACAACGCGCTCGACGTAAAGAACTTGGACGTATAGTCTGAAACGCTTACGCGTAACAACCCGGCTGACAGTTGTGAGTTTTGTTGTCAGCCGGCTTTCTTTACCACCGCCGGCTTCGCCAAAAACTCTCGAAGAAAATCCGGCTCCATTCTGGAAATACCACCTGTTGCTTGACGGCCTGAACACCGCAATGTCGGCTCGTCCATTGCCGTCAAAACCGCCGAGCACGGATTTGTCTCCGGCCGAACCGAACTGTCTCCAGGTATGTTAGAAAGCCGGAACAAAACCAGATTGGCCCGGCCATCGCCGTCATGATCCGCCGTAACCGGTAGTTCACGGTTTTCTCCCCATCCGATAATTAGATTCTGTCCGCCCGAATTGAGCAGATACCACTGCCCGCCCGATGGCTGCCAAACGGCAATATCGGTGTTTTCGTCGCTTTCACTCAGACCGTGACGACTTGTCCGTCGAACTTCGTCAGGCTGAATCCGTTGAACACTTCGTTAAATGTGCGTCTTTGATCGCGAAGAACGCTGATTGCGACCGCTTCGCCTAGTTTGTGAGATTCCGTTGCGTCGGAACGCCAATGAACTCCGGCAATATTTCGGCCGATGCCTACATTTGCGGCAAGCTTGTTCAGTTCGCCCCCGACGGTCAGGTTTCCGGCATCGGAACCGCTGTAGGGCACCAAATTCGTTCCGTCGTCCGTCGGCTGCATTGGGGTCAAGCCGAGATCGACCAATCGGGTTGACTCGTTGAACCAGGCCTTGAGAATTGTTACGCATGCGCCCGCGACGGTTGCATGGCCCGCACCGTACGCGGGATGGAGCGGCGAGCCTTCAGGAAATGCCATCGGCAGCAGAGCATTTCCCGGCTCAATGAAACCGCCAAGCCGCGAACCAGATGACAACGACGCGAGAATATCGAATTTTACCGGATAGCCCGCGCCGTGATGCAGCGTGCGGTCGACCCGAGCGGCAAATGCCTCTGGCCGCAGCCTTCGATGAACGAACCATTTCTGATACCAAACCGCCTTCAGTGCGCGTGTTGAAACCTCGCACAACAATGTAGCTATGTGCGGACCGCCGAAGGTGCCAAAGCCAGCCTGCGAGGGATTGTTGTTGTAGGGATTTCCGCCATCGAACGGTGCATTGGCTCCCGCAAGCACCAGAAACGCCTGAAAGTATGCCTGAAACAAAACGTCAACATGGACCCACTCGCCTATGTCACGTCCGTCCCGAATGTATCGGAGCGTCGGGTCATATGTGTTTCCGAACGGCGGCGTGATTCCGCGCTGCACGTCAAGCCAGTTTCCCGGACCGCTATCGAAACCGGTCATATAATCGACTTGCGGAGCAGCCGTGCGGATCTTCTGGCTGACGGGGTTCGCGCCGAAATTGCAGGGCTGGTAGAAATACTGCGAAATGTACGGGCCGGCCTTGTCCCCTGAAGTCAAACCGCGAAAGAGAGTCCGCGGCGTCACCGCTCCGTTTTCTTTTGGACCCTTAAAGTCGGCTCCGAACAATGTCAGATCGGCGGCAGCGGCGTTCGCGATCGGGTTAGCGTCATATTGAGAGA
>JABFSB010000242.1 GCA_013140875.1 Acidobacteriota bacterium | reverse complement strand
GGGAAAGGATGCGGTAATGCGAGATCACCTGCCCGTCCGCAAGCCGCCAGTTATGCTTTCGGCCGAACTCGCCGACAATCGGGCGTTCGAGAAATTGTTTCGCGTCGGCAAACGAGATCAGCAGCGATTCGACCTCGATCCGAAAATCGATATCGCCATCGCACGCATTTTCTAAAAAGTGATCGCGCTCGGCCGGCTCCAGACGCAAAGCCTGGTGAAACGTTTCCTTTACCAGTTGCCAGTCCCTACGTGACATGGTTTGCCCACCCGACCGGTTGCAGAAGCCCGCGCGTAAGCAAGGGCGTAACACTCAACACAGCGGGGGTGTATCCTTCACCGTTGATTACGCCCTTGCTGACGCGCGGGCTTCCGCATCACTGCATTGACTCATCTCGTCATTTCACGATACAGCCAGGCCTTCGCCGCGTCCCACTCTCGAGCGGCTGTCGCACGGGAAATGCCAGTCGCTTCGGCCGCTTCATCCAATGTCAGTCCGCAGAAATATCTTAGTTCCACGATCCGCGTCTGCTGCGGGTCGATCTCGGCCAATCGCGAAAGGGCCTCGTCGAGAGCGATAAGGTCGATGTCGGTTTCCTGCGCTTTCAGCAATGCTTCATCAAGCGGCAGATGCTCGTTTGCGCCGCCGCGTTTCTCACGGCCGCGGTGCTTGGCATGATCAACCAAAATACGCCGCATCGCCTGAGCCGCGATCGCAAAAAAGTGCGAACGGTTTTCCCATGCGATGTCCTTTTGATCGAGCAGTCTGAGGTACGCCTCGTGCACAAGCCCGGTCGTCTGCAAGCTATGATTCTGCCGTTCACGGCGCAAAAATCTAGCCGCCTGCCGGTGAAGCTCGGTATAAACGTGCGGCATCAGCTCTTCAAAGGCTTCATGCCGTCCGTCGCCCCACTCACGCAGCATTTCCGTGATCCTTGGAGTTGCGACGTCCTGGTTTCTCATCGGGCGCAATAATTATTCTTCTTTTTGACGCGGCAAAGCAAGAGCATTTGCCTAAACCTTCCAAAGAAGGCGGGTTCTAAACGGCTTAGCGGCCGTAGTCAAAAAAATATCGGCGGCCGCAATTTTTTTGAGACGATTTTCCGCAGCCTGTCGCGTTAATAGGTGTAGACGATATTTTGATCGGTCTTCATAAACAAAGTTTTTCTTTTTATATAACGCAAGGAGGCAATCATGAAACGTTTCATCGTAAAGACAGGACTTTTGGCAGCGGCTGCTATTTTCTTTTCGTTCACCGCAAACGCCCAGATCGCGCGGCAATATACGGCCGAGATTCCGTTCGATTTCGTCGTAAAGGACAAGACGATGGCGGCGGGGAATTATTCCGTAGGCCCGATTTCGGGGAATTCAGCCCTTGGAACGATAACTCTGCTGGACAAAAAGAACGGCGGGAAATTTGTCATCGGTCAGGCGACTTTGGGCAGCGAGGAGATGAAGGTCGGCAAACTGACATTCGTCAAAAACGGAAGCACCTACGTGCTCAGCCGCATCGCGACACCGTCATTTCGAATGAACTTTAAGCCGCGGACGGATTCGCTCGCCGGTAACCGGCAGGCAGTGCCCGAAGTGGTGGCCATCAACCTGAAGTAAGCGATAACCCTGGTGCCGCAAACAACCCCAAATATGTTCCGGCACCCATGCAAAGGAGCGGAAGTCAGGCAATCCCCCGTCTGTCTCCCGCTCTTTTGCATTTTAGGCGATCTTAGTATTCGATATTCCAGTTGTGCAGATCGACAATTGCCGCGTGGTTGGTGAGGTCGCTTCGCATCGGTGTGACCGAAACGTATCTTTCGTCTATTGCCTCGAAATCCGTCCCGCCTTCGGCCCGAAAACCGACTCGTTCTTCGCCGATCCAATAGTAAAGCTTTCCACGCGGGTCGGTGTGTTCGGAAATGACCGGCTTGGCCGTCTTGAATCCTTGTTTTGTGACCTTGATGCCGCGTGGAACGCCTTTGGGCACATTCACATTCAATAGCGTCCCGTCCGGAATGCCATGCTCGACCGCCTTTCGCGTCACTTCCAATGCGACCTTCGCCGATTCCGTAAAATCATGGCTGCGGTTGGCGACCAAACTGAAAGCCAGACCGGGAACGCCGAGGATCGTCGCTTCCATCGCACCCGCTACGGTGCCCGAATAAGTCGCGTCGTCGCCGAGGTTTGCTCCGTGATTTATGCCCGAAACACAGATGTCGGGACGTTCGTTTGAAAGCAGGATCTGGTTCACGGCAAACGTAACGCAATCGGTCGGCGTGCCGTCAACGGTCCAATGGCGTTCGTCGATCTGCCTGATACGCAGCGGCCGCGACAAGGTCAAACTGTGCGATGCCCCGCTTTGTTCCGATTCAGGCGCCACGACATAAACTTCGCCTATTTCACGCATCGCTTTTTCCAGCGCCTTAATCCCCTCGGCATGAATTCCGTCATCGTTTGTAATCAAAATCCGCGGTCGCATAACTGTTAACTCTTAACTAAAAAACTGTTAACTGCAAAAAAAAAGGAATTCTTCCCTAAAAACGAAAAAGGCGAAAAGGCACGTAACACCTTTCCACCTTTTCTCCATTAAACATTTAG
>JABFSB010000284.1 GCA_013140875.1 Acidobacteriota bacterium | reverse complement strand
CTTATGCGGCTTGGCCGTACAGCTTCTTAAATTCATCCCTTCCAAACGCCATATCCAGCCACATATTCGTCAGTTTTTCCTGAATGCTGTTTGCCCGCAGTCGGTCGTTAAGATTCTTAAAATCGACGAAATCGAGGTGTTGGTCCTGGTTGAAGCATGAGAAGACGAAGAATTCTTCGCCGGTGTGCGGGTTGACATGGCGTTGGAGGCATTGGGCGCAGACTTCTTTCATCATGCACTGCATGGGCGAGTTGATCGAGCCGATGGCGACGTGTTCAGGTTTTAGGTAGGGCTTTAATGAACTGTGGCGGGCTTCGCGGACGCCGTTCATCATGCGGTCTGAGCCGATGGCGATGATGCGGTCGACGTCTTTGAGGCTGAGTTTTGTCTGGCCGAATTTGCCTTCGGCGTAACCGACCATCGCCTGAACGATGTTCCCGCGGAAATGAGAATCCTGCGGCCGCATCGGGCGGATCTCTTTGCCGAAATCGGTCGCCCAGATGACTTGATCAGTAACTTTTTCGATCTCTTCGCGCTTGAAAAGGTCTTCGCCGTTTTTGTATCCCGCGAAATAGACGACATGATTATTTTTGTCGCGTAGGGCACGTGCGATCGAGAAAAGTACCGCGTTGCCCAGACCGCCGCCCGCGAGCAAAACGGTTTCGTTTTCAGGAATCTCGGTCGGCGTTCCGGTCGGGCCCATGACAAGAACTTCTTCACCTTCACGAAGCAGCGAACATAGCCGCGACGAAGTTCCCATCTCGAGCACGATCATCGACAGCAAGCCTTTTTCCTCATCGACCCACGCACCGGTCAGTGCCAGGCCTTCCATCATCATCCGCGTGCCTTCGATAATGGGGGCGGATGTTTCAAAGTTTTGCAGCCGATAAAACTGGCCGGGCTCGAATTTGCGTGCCTGCAGCGGAGCTTTGACGATTACATCGACGATCGTCGGCGTCAGGCGTTCGACCTTGACGACATATGCGCGGAGCTGATCATCAAGCGTTGCGACGAGGTTGTCGAAGATGGAGTCCCGTTCCGGATTGCCGGAGTGTCGCACCACCCCGACACCCGAAGCGGCTCCCACCCCTCCTAAGACAGGAGGGGAGTTTTTCGGGCTTCTCCCCTCCTTGTCTGAGGAGGTGAGGCCGAGGCTTTGCGAGGCCGGGGTGGTCGCCTCTGCGGCTTGTCGGATCTCGTCCGCGAAAAGCTCTACCACCTTCGCATAACCATGCTTGGCCGAGGCCATTGCCTTAACAACGTTGCCGGCGTACTGTGGGTGATTGTCGCCGTAGTAGGAGATGAATTTTCCTTCGTGTTCATACGACGTGAAAAACCCCCCCTCGCCTTTCTCTGCCGGGACCGCGTGAAACTTTCCGTCGCCGTTCTTTGTCAATCTATACGGCTGGAAGAACTGACGCCATTCGTCCATCTGAAAGGTGCCGGGTTTTTCCTTTTCGTATATAACGTTTGGCGACGTACCTGCCGCGACGCAAACCGTCCTGGCGGGGAACTCGTGCATTTCGCCGGTGTTTTCGAACTTGCCGGTTTCCGCGACATAATTCAGCCGTTCGAAGATCAAGGCTTTGACCGCGCTGAATTCGTCCGGCAGGGCCTCGGTCGGGTTCATGCATTCGATGAAATTGATGCCTTCTTCCAGGGCTTTTTGAACTTCTTCGTGGTTGAGCCGATACGCGGGCGAATCCTGCAGCCGCTTTCGATAAACCAGCGAAACGCCGCCCCAAGCCTGCACGAGCGGAACGAAATTCGGCTCCTCACCGACCGCTGCAGCACGCGCCCTTTCTTCGCGGATGGCACGGCCGTGTTCGAGGAATTCTTCGAGTACGGTTTTTTCCTCTTCATCGAACTTCTCAACGGCCTTCTCTTCGCCAAATTCGGCAACCACCTGCTCCCATTTCCCGAGCATTTTCTCGACCTGCACCGGGTAATAAGCAAACAGCTCGGTCGCCGTGTCGATACCGGTCAGCCCGCCGCCGATTACGATAGCGGGAAGGCGGACCTGCAAATTCGACAGCGTATCTTTTTTGAAGGCTCCGGTAAGCTGCAACGCCATCAAAAAGTCCGACGCCTGACGGATACCGCGAATCAGGTTGTTCTTCATCGGCACGATGGTCGGGCGTCCGGCACCGGTGGCGATCGCGATATGGTCGAAACCGAAATTCCACGCGTCCTCGATCGTCAACGTACCACCGAATCGGATGCCGCCGTAAGCACGAAAACGCTTTCGCCGCGAAAGCATCAACTGCACCATCGTCAGAAAATTCTTGTCCCAGCGGACCGTGATGCCGTATTCCGAAACGCCGCCAAAGCCTGACAGGATTCGTTCGTCCAGCTCTTCGGTGATCTCTGAAATATCGCGGATCGGTTTGGGACAGGTATAGGTTGAAGAATAGCTGTCAGCTGTCAGCTGTGAGCCATTGGCTGCCCGTTGATCTCGTCCGATCCACTCATCCGGCAGCGGCTCGATCTTCAGGCCGTCCATGCCGACGACGCCAAATCCCTCATTCAACAGATATTGGGCAAGCGTGTACCCGGCCGGTCCAAGCCCGACTACCAGCACGTTTTTACC
>JABFSB010000346.1 GCA_013140875.1 Acidobacteriota bacterium | reverse complement strand
GAGTAGAGGAGTAAGGGAGTGGGGGAATGGAGGAGTGGAGGAGTGGAGACGCGGGGACGAAAAATCAACTTCGCGGCTCGCCAGACTCCGGCGAAGAAAAAGGGGAGCCACGGCAGCGTCATTAGCGGGAGCACCCAAAAGAAGAAGTAGAAAGGCTGAGGATGAAGATATTTGTTCGACGTATAGCGTTGAAAGTGGTGCTGAATGAAGAATTCGTCGATAAACTCCCAACCGTTGCGCTGGTACACGGGCAAATACCAGGTGGCCGATACGGCAAGTGTTATTAAGCCGCCCCAAAGGAGACTGATCAGAAAAACCTTGCCCGGCAGGCGTCTTGATAGAAGGTAGTAAAACGCGATGATCGCGAACGGGAAAACGGCACCGACCAGCCCCTTGGCCAGCAACGCGACGCCGACAAAAAAGTAGAAGAGAGCAAGCGGAACGTAAGGCGAACGCCGGTCTTCGTTATGGCTTCTTTGGTCGAAAATGAAAAAGCTCACCATTGCCGCCGTCATTGGGAAGGTGAGAATAATGTCGAAGCTGGCTCCGCGAGCGAAGACAATGAGGCCGAGAGAAGTTGCCGCGACGAGGCCCAGCCAATTTGCGAAATCGGTGTCGCCGCCGGTCGTCCGGTCTTTAGCGGCCGATCGTCCGAGTATCCAAAGACTGGCGACGGTCCCCAGACCAAAAAGGGTCGGGCCGAGGCGAGCGGATAACTCCGAGACGCCGAAGAAGTTATATGAAACTATTTGAAGCCAATAAAGCAGTGCCGGTTTCTCAAACCAGTGAAACCCGCCCAGCGTCGGCGTTATCCAATCGCCGCGTTCGAACATCTCGCGGGCAACTTGAGCATAGCGTGGTTCGTCCGGCCCGAGCAGCGGTATCGACAGCCCGAAAAAGTAGACGGCAATAATCGCAAATACCACAGCTATCCGAATAATTGTGGATCGCGTACTGCGGATTGCTGATTTGCTCGTTGTCATTTGTTTCGACTTATTCAAAAATACGATAGTGTTTAATTTGCCTTTGTACTTTCTTTGTCTCTTATTCCTCTTATTTCTCTCCTTCCGTGGTCGGTTTTTTTAACCACAGAACGGGAAGAATAAGAGAAAAAGAAAAACGTAGGAACTTCGCAATGGATTAAACACGGCTAAAAATACCAAGTATTGCTTAATTGATTTGCCCTTTCAATGACTGACAAACGAGAAATCCACAATCTCAGGGCGGCCGCGATAGGGGTCGGCAGCCTTGGGCGGCATCATGCCCGAAATTATGCCGAGCTTGCACGCGAGGGGCGCATTGAATTTGTCGGTGTCTGCGATGCCGATCTTGAAACCGCCTCAAAGATTGCGGCCGACAGCGGATCGCCGAGCTTTACCGATTGGAAAGACCTAATCGGAAAAGTCGACGTAGTTTCGATCGCGACGCCGACCGAAACGCATTGTGAGATCGCGTGTGCCTTTCTCGAAAAGGGTACGCATGTTCTGGTTGAAAAGCCGATGGCACTTTCGGTTGACGAGTGCGACGAGATGATCGCCGCGGCGGCGGGATCAGGTGCAAAGCTTATGGTCGGGCAGCTCGAGCGATTTAATCCGGCGATGGTCGCATTGCGGCCGCACGTGACGAATCTGCTGTATTTCGAGATACACCGTGTATCACCTTTTCCGAATCGCTCACTGGATGTCGATGTCGTGCTCGACGTGATGATCCACGATCTGGATGCCGTTCAGTGGCTGGTCGGGAACGATATCGAGGTCTCGGAGGTCCGGGCGGTCGGCATTCCGGTCATTTCGGACAAGGTCGATGCTGCGAACGCCAGAATAGAATTTGCGAACGGAGCAGTTGCCAACATCACCGCTTCGCGGATCG
Source organism: Acidobacteriota bacterium (assembly GCA_013140875.1). GTDB lineage: Bacteria > Acidobacteriota > Blastocatellia > Pyrinomonadales > Pyrinomonadaceae > OLB17. The sequence goes on along the minus strand of JABFSB010000346.1, from coordinate 6,378 downwards.
GGACCGAGAAGATCCGCAAGACGCGCTTCTATCAGACTAATTCATACGTAGTACTCGATTACGGGACAAAATTCGCCTCGGTCACGTCGCTCAATCCCGAAGCGGCCCATCCGCTGCTCGGTATTTCGATCAACCGGCTTGAGATAAACGATGTCGAACCATTAAGGTCCGAGATCGCCGCGTTTCTCGATTCGATTGAGAATGGAGCCGAACCGCCCGTGACCGGCGATGAAGGCCGCCGTGCGGTTAAGCTGGCCGTCCGCGTTTTGGAATGTATCGAAGCCCATCGAAGTCGATTGAACGTTTAGCAGATTTAGGCAGAACGTTAGGAAAGGTGTAGTGGCCGCGTTGAAGGTTACGCCCTTGCTAACGCGCGGGCTTCTGAAAATTAAAAAGGGCCGCCGGCGTTTTTAGCACCGGCGACCCAGTATGTTGTTGCTCTGAATCGAGACGTTAAGCGGCCGCTCCGCCAGCCTGTTCGCTCATGCTTCTGAGCCATTCCTGTGTCTTGGCAAGCCTTTCCTTTCCATTCGGGCTTTCCAATACGACCTTTTCGAGATTCTTGAACGCCTCGGGCATTTGCCATTGCTCGCGCAGGTCAGCCAAAAACGGCTCGATCTTGGCAAATATCATGAAATGCTCGCCGGCTGTCTCGTTGAACATGTCGGCGTCGATCGCGCCATGACTAACGAGTGTCGCGGCCATGTCCCAATAGGAAGTTACCATTCGCAGATAACCGCCAACTTCCGGGTCCATCATCGTCTTGCCGTACTCTTCGGCAGTTTTCGGGTTAAAGGTAAAGATCCAGTTTCTGGCCTTGCGCATGGTTTCTTCGCGCCGCAGGTCATAAAGCTTAAGGATCAGATCAGCTGATTCAACTTTGCTCATAAATACAGATACCTCCAAAAAAATATGTAAGGGAAGTCTATTCTCCTCTTATAAGGGTGTCAATTGTACTAGTTAGAGTTAGGATAAATGTTAGATGAACAAAGCCATTTCGGCATTCTTGAGCGAGCGTATCGAGGCGAACGATTTTCCTTCGGCGGTCTATCTGGTTGCGGAGAAAGGAGAAATCGTCTACCAAGACGCGCTCGGGTATGCGGTTGTCGAGCCGGAGAGAATTGAGGCAAAGCTCGATACGATCTACGATCTGGCGAGTTTAACGAAGCCATTGGTCACGGGATTATTGACGGCCCAAATGATAGAAGATGGCGGCATCGGATTGGATGACGCTATCCGCCCTTACTATCCGGTCAAAGAATGTGGACAGGATTTCGATCTAACCGTCAGACAGTTGGCTACCCACACTTCCGGCCTGCCCGCGTGGCTTCCACTTTACCTGCAAGCTCGTTCTCGGGTTAGTGTGCCTCTGTTAATTTGTGGGCTACAGCGCCAATCCGCTCCCGACACTGAAGTAATTTACAGCGATCTAAATTTTTTAACGCTTCAGTTCGTTATCGAGGGAAATAGTGTCGATCAGTGTGCGGGTTCTGACATTATTGATGAATTGGGACTCGAAAGGACCACATTCAACCCTACGACGAATTCTTGGATCAGGAAGTTAGATAGACGGGAAATCGCGGCCACCGAAAGGGGAAATGAATACGAAAAACAAACGTGTATTGAGATGGGTTACCTGTCTCCTGAGTCGGTGGGATTGGAGAAGAACCCAGTCGCTATCGCTCCCGGTTCTGACATGTTTCGGAAGCACATTATTTGGGGCGAGGTTCATGACGGGAACGCTTATTTTATGGGCGGAGCGGCTGGGCATGCTGGGTTGTTTTCTACGGCGGAAGAGGTTTTTAAGATCGCATTGCAGTTCCTTCCGCAGCATACAAAACTTCTAAAACCGGAAACCTGCGAGCTTTTTCGTATTAACTTTACGAAAGGTTTGAACGAAGACCGCTCATTCGCGTTTCAGCTTGCGTCGACGAAAGACTCGACCGCCGGGACGAAAATGTCGCCGGAAAGTTTTGGGCACAATGGGTTTACGGGAACGTCGCTGTGGATCGACCCGGTCAAGGACCGAATTTTTGTGCTGCTCACCAATCGAACACATAATCATCCGCTGCCGTTCGTGAACATCAATTCGGTGCGGCGGCGGTTTCACGACCTCGCGATCGAAGCCCTGGATTCGCGCTAGGATTCAAGCACCAATGCAAAAACCCCATCCAGCCGAACTCTCGGGTCTTGCAGAGCGGCCTTGCATTCCTTTTAGCGATGCACTTAAGTTCTGGATAAAACTCGGCTTTATCTCATTCGGCGGGCCCGCGGGGCAGATCGCGATCATGCATAAAGAGCTGGTCGAACGCCGTAAATGGATCAGCGAAGAAAGCTTTTTGCACGCACTTAATTTCTGCATGCTGCTGCCGGGGCCGGAGGCGCAGCAGCTTGCGGCGTATAGCGGCTGGCGGCTGCACGGCATTAGAGGAGGAATTGCGGCCGGCGCGCTTTTTGTGCTTCCGTCAGTCTTCTTTCTATTAGCTCTCTCGTACGTCTACGCAAAATACGGCAATGTCAGCGAGGTCGCGGCCGTGCTGAACGGATTCAAGCCGGTTGTCGTCGCAATCGTTGTTGAAGCAGTTCTAAAGATCGGCAAGCGGTCGCTCAAATCGACCTTGCATGTCGTAGTGGCCGTGCTTTCTTTCGTAGCGGTGCAATTCTTTCACATTCCGTTCCCGATAATTGTCGTCGGAGCTCTTTTGATCGGGTTGTTGGTTAGCCGGGCCGAAAATGCGAGCGAAGGAAAAGCCGATGAGCCGGCCAGATTGCCGTTTACCAGGGTCATAAAGATCGTTGCCGTTTGCTTTGTACTTTGGGCCATTCCGCTTGCGGCGGCGATGATCGCATTCGGCTGGCAAAACGTCGCGGTCAAGCTATATCTATTCTTTACCCAGGCCGCATTTGTAACGTTTGGCGGAGCATATGCGGTTCTGGCCTATGTAAATCAGGCGGCTGTCGGTGCGGACTGGATAACTTCCGCTCAGGCGGTTGATGGTCTCGCTCTGGCCGAAACAACTCCAGGTCCGCTGATAATGGTACTGCAATTTTTCGGCTTTATGACCGGTTGGCAGAATCCGGGCGAATGGGACCGGACGATTTTTGCGGTTGTCTGTGCTCTGCTCGTGACGTTCGCAACGTTCCTGCCGTCATTTTTGTTCGTCTTTTCGGGTGCGCCTTACGTCGAAAGATTACAGGGAAATAAGCGGTTAAGTGGAGCACTCGTTTTCGTTACCGCGGCAGTCGTCGGCGTGATCCTGAACTTGTCGGTCTCGTTCGGCTCGGCGGTGCTTTTGGCCGATTATAATGTCAATGTTTTTGGCATCTTGTTGGCGTCGGCCGCATTCGCGGCTCTTTACGCTTTCAAACTCGATGTCTTACTGGTCGTCACGTCCGGAGGCGTGATCGGACTGGTGAAATACCTGCTCTTCGGCTGAAATTTTTGGCATCTAAAAGAGTTGAAACCTAATCAAAGAAACGCTTTCCCCAAAGTAACTTGCTCATACACGGAGACTCGGTGATGATGAAACGTTTTTTGACCGTTTTCACGCTGCTTGGGGTTGCGGCTGCCACAGGGCTTGCCCAGGGCAACAGTTCTACGCGTCCGCGCGTCGCTCCTACGCCGGCACCGCCCGCAATTCAGGGCGACACTGCGGAAACGACGCGCCGGTCCGGCCCGCCTACACTTGGCGGCGATAGTTCACGGCGTCCGGCGGCGACACCTACGCCGCCCTCAAATCGCGACGACCCAAACGAAGTAATAAAAGTCGAGACGAACCTCATCACTATGCCAGTCTCTGTCCTCGACCGCGAAGGCCGATTCGTTTCAGGTCTCGAGCAAAAGGACTTTCGCATATTCGAGAACGGCACCGAGCAAAAAGTGGATTATTTTCTCTCGGTCGAACAGCCTTTTACAGTTGTTTTGCTGATCGATGTCAGCCCGTCGACCGCTTTTCGCATAGACGAGATCCACAACGCCGCGACTACGTTTGTGGACCAACTCCGTCCAAACGACCGCGTAATGGTCGTCGCCTTCGACGACCGTGTCCGCGTCCTGTGTCAGCCGACCAACGATAAACGGACACTTTACTACGCCATAAATCAGGCACAATTCGGTGACGGCACCAGCCTTTATGAAGCGGTCGACCAGGTAATCAATCGTGAGCTTTCCCGTATAAAAGGCCGAAAAGCGGTGGTATTGTTTACGGACGGCGTTGACACGACATCGCGGCGGGCGAGTTATGACAGCACGATCGCGGATGTCGAAGAGGTAGACGCGCTCTTCTATCCAATCCGTTACAACACGCAGCGCGATACATTCGGCGGAGGCTGGGGCGGAAATCAGGGTGGTTATCCGATGCCGCGGCGCCGTGGAAGGGGAAATGGCGGCAACCTTGGCGGAATAATCGGTATTATCCTGGGCGGAGGACAATTTCCAACGTCGGGCGGTGGCGGTGGAGGCGGTGGAGGGCAAGGCCGTTCGAACGAATATGAGACAGGCCGCAAGTATTTGGAAACATTAGCTTTGAATAGCGGTGGCCGTAATTTCGAAGCGGATTCGACGGTCAACCTCGATGCTGCGTTTTCAGGGATTGCGGAAGAGCTTCGGCGGCAGTATTCTCTCGGGTATTATCCGGAAAAGGTCGGCGAGGTTGGCGAGCGCAAGCAGATCAAAGTTAGAGTAATGCGTCCGAATTTGGTCGTGCGGGCGAAGAACAGCTATATCGTGGGCCAGAACAATAACAAACTGGCCGGGATTTGAGCGACTCCTTTGCGATAAGAGCATCTTTTCACCGTGGCCGAAGCATCGTATACTCGACTTTGACCTGTCCCTGCGATGAAAACGTTATTAGCACTTATCATCACGGCCGCTTGTGGACTGGGCTTTATCGCTCAAGCCCAGTCGCGGCGCACGCCGCCGTCGCAGTCGAACGAAAAGCCGAATCAGCGCGACCGCGTCATCGAGCCTTCGCCGACGCCTACTCCAGCGGAGGAAGATGCCGAACCCGACGACGGCGAAGTAATTTCAATCGATACCAAGCTGGTTTCGATTCCGGTTCGCATCCTCGACCGCAAGAACCGCTTTATCGGCGGGCTTTCCAAAGAAAACTTCTCGATCTACGAAGATAACATCGAACAGGATCTGGCGTACTTTACGAATGAAGCACAGCCATTTACCGTTGCGCTCGTGTTGGACATGAGCTATTCGGCCACGTTTAAGATCGAGGACATTCAGAGTGCCGCGATGGCGTTTGTCGCGCAGCTTCGTCCGGAAGACCAGGTGATGGTCATTTCGTTTGATGAGCAGGTCCATGTTCATTGCGAAGCCACGACGGATCGCAAAAGTATTTATTCTGCGATCCGCAGCACAAAGATCGCGACCGGAACCAGCCTTTATGAAGCGGTCGACACGACGATGAACTCCCGTATGCGTTCGATCAAAGGGCGCAAGGCGATCGTGCTCTTCACCGACGGCGTCGATACAACCAGCCGAACGTCGCATGACCTGGACAATTTGCGGGACGCAATGGAACTGGACGCTTTGATATATCCCGTAAGATACGATACATACGCCGACGTGCAGGCGATGAAGAGAAATCCGACGTTGAACGTTCCTCCGGGAATACTGGTTCCTGATTCTCCGAGCACGCGGATCCCGCCGGGAACGCCAGGAACATTGCCGGCGCAATTTCCTTTTCCGATTCCTACAACTAGAAATCCGGGATCGTCACGCACGCCCGATCCGCGGGGAACCCGGCCGGACGAGCGGGATGATCGGGATGATCCGTCGGGATTGCCGCCGACCCGTCCGCCAATTGCCATGCCGGGACAGCGCGGCACAACGGCCGACGAATATCGTTTTGCGGAAGAATACCTAAACCAGCTTGCACTGCGCACTGGCGGCCGCGTTCACCTTGCTTCCAGTTACGGCAATCTTGTAACCGCATTCGCAAAGATAGCGAGTGAGCTGCGTGAGTTTTACAGCATCGGTTACTATCCGAAAGATGACGGTGAGCCCGGCAAGACACGGCGAATCAAAGTGCGTGTGAATCAGGAGAATATGGTGGTCCGGGCGCGTGACAGTTATGTGGTCGCGAAAAACGAGAAGAGAAAGCCCGCAATAATCCGCTAGATTACCGTGTTGTCCCGAATAACTCCGCCTTTTGGAACTAAAATGATGCCTTCGCGGATGAAGTAACAGCCTTCCTCGTCATCTTTTCGGTCAATTCCTTCGGCGTTGACAAGCCTAACGTTCTTACCGATTCGCGCGTCTTTATCGATGATCTCCCGACGGATTATGGTGTTTTCACCGACGCCGATGTGCGGCTGGCCGCTTTTCAGATTTGCGCTAATTTCCTCGATCGATTCGAAAAAATC
>JABFSB010000071.1 GCA_013140875.1 Acidobacteriota bacterium | reverse complement strand
CCGACGGCCGATAAACCGCCGTGTCGCCGATCCCGTCGGCATCGAAATCACCGACCATCGGCTTGTCTCCCGCCGCTCCGAACTGGGTCGGAGTCAACGGCCCGGTCGCCGTCGATCTCGGATACCAAGTGCTCGTCGATGGCCTGAACAAAACAAGATCCGCCCTTCCATCGTTGTCCCTATCCGTCGGCACCGGCAAATCGCCATCCTGCCCCCAACTATAGGTCGTAAAGGTCAGGTTCGACGAATTCACCACAAACCACTGCCCCGTCGATGGCCGAAACACCGCCACATCCGTCCGCCCGTCACCATCATAATCGGCCGGAGCCATCCGATCACCCACCACTCCCCAGGTAATACCCGTAAACCCAGCCGTACTCTGCAGCAGATACCAGATATTGTCCGTCGGCCGACGAACCGAAAGATCAGATTTTCCGTCGCCATCGTAGTCGAACTGCGTGCCGGAAGTTTGCGTCCCCGTCGTGTTGTAAATAACGCCTCGTGCATTGGTGCCAAGATAGCCGAGATCGGGTTTGCCGTCGGTGTTGAAATCCGTTGCGACCAGCATTCCTCCCCATGTCCGCGATGCCGGGCCAATATCATAGAAAACAGGTTGTTTCCACGAAGCAGTAATATTGCTTCCGCCATACTGCATTACGATCAAATTCCCGTTGTAATTGTCGGACATTAGCAAAACAACTTCGTCGGAACCGTCCCGATCAAAATCTTCACTAACAATGCTGGAAGTTAAGGAAATCGAATATGTTCCTTCGATAGGTTTATAGAACCCGGCACCAAATCCTCCGTGACCATCACCAAGGACGCCGAGTATTCCATCATTTGCCATTCCGGCGAGATCGAGTTTTCCGTCGCCATTCCAGTCTCCCGGCGCGGTACGGATCATTGCGGGAAGAGTAACCGGAGATTTCACAAATCGGCCCGCTCCGTCTCCAAGCCAAAGTTCTACCGTCGCGTTCATCGTGATTACTAGATCTAACCTGCCATCACTATTGAAATCTCCTTTCTGCGGCTCGTACGGAACGTTGCTGGGAAAAGTTACAGGAGAGCCCGGAGCAACCGAAAATGTTCCGTTGCCGTTGCTAAGCATTGAATAGCCCTGCCCCAACTCGTCTATAACAAAAACGTCGTCTCTACCGTCGGAATTAAACTTGCCGACGATTATATTCACCAGCCCGCGAGTAAACTGAGTGAACACTGGCGCCGCTATCGAGCCGTTACCATTGCCTAAATAAGAAGCCAATCCGCGAGTATTGTCTCTATGAATCGAAACCGCGTCTGATTTGCCGTCACCGTTGAAATCGCCAGTCTTCATTCCGTTCAGCCATGCCGGCGAAGGATGATGCAGTTCGGGAAGAAGAAACCCGCTCACAGTGTCATTGATCAAAATATCGACACCCGATGTACTAAAACTGGTCGCCCAAGAAGAAACCAAATCTTTGTAACCGTCGCTATTAAAATCTCCAGCATCGATAAAATTGGGACCCCAAAGGGTAACCAAAGGTGCTCTGAACCCATGAAAACCGTCATTAAATAAAATGCTAACCGCATTACCCGCAACGTAGTCTGTCTGATCCACAAATCTCGAAGCTGTCAAAATATCGATCTTGCCATCGCGATCTAGATCGGTCGAGAAAATCGATGCCGAACTTGAAGTCGCATAATACGCTTGTTCAACAAAGGTTCCATCTCCTATACCGATCAATACCAAGACCATTGACCCACTGATCAAACCGCCTATATCGGGTTTTCCGTCGTGATTGAAATCATCGGTGGTAATATCTGTGGCCGGAAACGGGTACTCAAGGAAAATCTTCGGTAAGCTAACAAAATCCGCGCCGCCGTTGTTTCGGAAGACCTGGAGGGAATGTCTGGTCGGCGTAGTCACATCCTCGAACGCAACAGCCATGTCCCCATCGCCGTCATTGTCTAGGTCCTTAATGCTGATGCCTACTGCCTTGTCTTCAACGCCAAAGCCCCACGTTAATGATAGGGTCCCACCTGCTGGCTGGCCGAAAACAAAGCTAATATTCCGAACACCAAATGGGCCACCCCCCGCAAAAACAATATCCAGTCGATTGTCTCCGTTAAGATCGCCTACTTCAATTTCGCGCTCATAGCTAGTTCCCGTTTCCAGTTGATTGATAGTGGCAAAAACGGTCAACGCTCCTTGTCCGCTAAAATGAAAAAATCTTAGGCGCTGGTCTACTTGATCCTGTAATGCCACGACATCGTTATTACCATCGCCGTCAAAATCTGCAATCGCCAGATCGAAAAATTCGCCGACCGTCGCGTTAGGATTCCCTCCATAAGGCGGATCAGGAGGAGCAGTAAACCACGGCGATGCAAATTGCCTGTTTCCCTGATTCAAAAAGACGGCGATTCTATTGTGATACCAACCTGCAATCACTAGGTCCGGCCTTCCGTCATTATTCAAATCGCCAGCTGCTACGGTGTGCCCGATCAGATAGGACGGAAGCACCAGCGGCTCCTCGAATCCTCCACCGCCCGTTCCAAAAGCTAGGTTAAGTGAGGGGCTCGGATTCGCCTGACCGCCGTTTACAGTGATCACATCCTGAAAACCATCCCCATCCAAATCCGAATACGCAGTCTGGACGGCGTTTAGACCGGTCAGATACCTCGGAGCTAAATTGAACGTAAAAGGCGCTGCTACAGCTTGCCCAACAGCCAGTGTCGGGATAGTGATAACAAGTAATGAAAGAAATCTATGGAAGAGCTTAAACGAATATCTGAGGATCATAATTTTACCCGCTCCGCCCAAAATTGCAGAATCCGTCAATGCGGACACTGACAACATGCACGATACCACGGGGCGCAACACGCCAGGCTTCAGTATAACGGTATTTACGCCCGGCCGGAACTCAATTATGAGACTAGATGCGAACAATCAAAATAAACAAAAGCTTATTTGCCAAAAGTTTTCTTTAATTATTAAAGCAAGTCCCTGAAAATCAAAATAGGGTCGCGTCATTTGCAAATTGTACGTTCGCCGAGGCACTTGCTCGCTCAGCGTCCTCATCGAATAACCTCTGCCGCAGGTAACGACGGTGCGTCCCTCACTAACTAAACTCAAGTCTTCGTATCGCATATAAAACTATTTGCCATTCCTGCAATTTCGAGTATACTGTCCCGGACCGGGCTTGAAAATCGGATCAGTGTTTTGCTGGATTTTTAACGACTCAACCGGAAAGGTGGTGGGACAGAAGGACAAAGCTGTGGAAAACTTCGTAAGCCTAAATTGGAGAGATATTTACTGCCTAAAATAAGTGTCCCTGAACTGTCCCCGCTCGGGAAAGCGGTTATAAAGCGTGTTAGTGTGTAAACGATACTGGCCGCGTCATTTACGCCGCCGAAAGGGTGAAGCCGGGCCGATTGGCTTTTCCGGTTAAGACTGGAAATTTGTACAATCATAGGCTTATGACTATTGAGGAACAGTTGTCATTTTTGAAGAAAGGGACGGTTGATGTTATCCGTGAAGAGGATTTGCGGAAGAAATTGGAGCGCAGCGAGAAAACGGGCAAGCCGCTGCGTGTGAAATTGGGGTTGGACCCGACGGCGCCGGATATTCATGTCGGGCATACGGTTGTTATTCGGAAGCTGAAGGCGTTTCAGGATTTGGGGCACACGGTTATTTTCTTGATCGGGGATTTTACCGGAATGATCGGCGATCCGTCGGGGAAGAATGTGACGCGGCCGCCCTTATCGCGGGAGGAGATAAACGTAAATGCCGAGACGTATAAGAAGCAGATGTTCAAGCTGCTCGATCCGAACAAGACCGAGCTGCGGTTCAATGGCGAGTGGATGGACAAATTCGGGGCGGCGGATTTTATCAAGCTGTGTGCGAAAACGACGGTCAAGCAGATTCTGGAACGCGACGATTTCACCAAGCGGATGAATGAGGAAAAGCCCATCTCGCTGCACGAACTGCTGTACCCGCTGGTGCAGGGTTACGATTCGGTCGCGCTGGAAGCTGATGTCGAATTAGGCGGCACCGACCAAAAATTCAATCTTTTGATGGGCCGCAACTTGCAGCGTGAATACGCTCAGGAACCGCAGGTGATCATCACCACGCCGCTGCTCGAAGGGCTGGACGGAGTCAACAAGATGTCGAAGTCGCTCAACAACTACATCGGCATCGACGAACCGCCCAACGAAATGTTCGGCAAGGTCATGTCCATCAGCGACGATCTGATGTGGCGTTATTACGAGCTGCTGACCGACCTGAGCCCGTCCGAAATTGCGGACCTAAAATCGAAGTGCGAATCGGGCAGCGAGAATCCGAGAAACGCGAAGGTGAGGGTTGCGAAACTTATCATCAAAGATTTTCACTCGCAAGCCGCCGCAGACCAGGCCGAGGATGAATTCAATCGCAGATTCGTAAGCAAAGAGGTTCCGGACGAGGTCGAAGAACGGACGATGGATTCTGGAACTTACCGTCTGGCCGACCTTCTCGCACAAACCGGACTCTCTGCCTCAAAAGGCGAAGCCCGCCGCTTGATCGAACAGGGCGGCGTCAAGGTGAACGGCGAAAAAGCCTCGGCGGCGAACGCGGAGATCGACCTTACAAACGACGGCGTGCTGCTGCAGGTCGGAAAGCTCAAGTTCTTAAAAGTAAGGGCCAACGGTTAAAGCTTTTGTTTTTAAGAAGCTCACGCAAAGGACGCGAAGATCGCAAAGTAAGAAGACCCAATGGGAAATTAGCTGGAGCAAACCGCAAACCGCCTCTCTGCTGTCAATAGATCATAATTGTACTATCCACGGACAGCCGTTATACTTTAACGTACAAGAATGCCTACTTTTTCTACAAGAAGGGCGAAGTTAACCGAGCGTTTAAATACGCTCGCCGCATCCGATACACCGCTTCGTAAATTGGCGGGTGATCTGTCGAAGGTGGCGAAGTATGCCATCGATGAAGCGAACAGCTTGTCGCTCGAACGCGTCACGGTCACGCTTGAACGCCTGCCGAAAAAACTCGACGGCTTTAAGATAATTCATCTTTCCGATATTCATCACAGCCCGTTCACCAGTTTTGAGCACATCGCCCGGACGGTAAAGATAGCCAATCGGCTACGGCCGGATATGTTCGTTCTGACGGGCGATTACGTTTCGCACGAAGCAGGCTACATCAAACCCGTCGCCGAGCTTCTTGGCGAATTGAAAGCCGAATTCGGCACGCATGCCTGCCTTGGCAATCACGACCACTGGACCGATCCGGCGACGATCGTAAAGAGCTTTCAAGACCACGGCATCAACATGCTGGTCAACGAAGGCTTTCGGTTTGAGGGACGCGGCGGATCATTCTGGCTCTCGGGCGTCGATGATCACATGGTCGGCAAGACCGACCTGCCTGCCGCCCTTCGCGGATCTTTTCCGGACGAAATGAAGCTGCTTCTCGCCCACAATCCGATCATCTTTCGCAAGGCCGTTCGGGCCGGCGTCGATCTGACCTTGAGCGGTCATACGCACGGCGGCCAGATCAGGGTACGTGATACCGAGAAAAATATTATTCCCCGTCGCCGAAAAGCCGGCCTGCATTCACGCCGAAATTCACAGATCTATATAACTCGCGGCATCGGCACTGTCGTGCTGCCCGTGCGTTATCAATGTCCGCCCGAGATCAGCCTGCTCGAGCTTCGTGCAGCCTGATGAACAGCATTCTTACCGTCCCTAACCTTTTGACCTTTTTGCGAATGGCCCTGATTCCGGTTTTCGCAAGCCTTTTGTTTTACGGTTACAGTGGGCTTGCTCTTCTGGTATTTCTGATCGCGGGTTTTTCCGACGGTCTTGACGGATTTATTGCCCGCCGCTTTAAGCAGGAATCCGAACTCGGCACGATCATCGACCCGATCGCCGATAAATTGTTGATGACAACCGCGTTCGTCATCCTCACGATGCCGAACGTGATGCAGCCGGCCCGCCACCTGCCCGTGCCGTTTTGGGTAACCGCTGCCGTCATCGGACGCGACGCCCTGATCATCACCGTCGCCGGAGCGATCAATGTAATGACCGGCTTCCGCGGATTCAAGCCTTCGTGGCTCGGCAAGGCCAGCACCTTCGTCCAGGTCATCGCCGTCGGCCTGATCCTGCTCTCACCCGTCGTCGGCTACAGCTTCTACCTCCCGACCACCTACACCATCGTAGCCCTCTTCGCCGTCCTTTCCGGCATCCACTATATTTTCCACGTTGCGAAGTTGATGAAAGAAGAACCGGTGGAAAACCGCACCAATTAGACCGCAACATCAAGGATGGGCCGAACTTGATTCGATACCGTCACCGCGTCAGCGGTCTATCGAATGTGGCCGTGGGTCTCAACCCGTCGCCGTCCAGTACTCACCAGACATCCAGTCCGCCGCCTTCACAGGCAAGCGTCACGACCGGTTCTGCATCGGCAGCTTTTCTTCGGTATCGCATACGGTCAATTAGGCCGTCTTCGAAGCGTCGTTTGGGCCGCTCCGCTCAGTTCCCCTCGATAATTTTGCGTTCCTCGGGCGTGATGTCGTAGAGCTGATAAACAAGGTCGTCGATCTGGCGGTCGAGGTTTTCGCAGAAGCGTTCGTATAATGCACGGTCGGCGTCGGTGCGGGCGGCACTTAGCTTTTTCTTGCCGTCGATCATCTTTTCAACCAACTCGACCATTTTGTCGTGCATGGCTTTTTCGGTCGGGTTGGTGAAATCGATTGTGCGGATTGGGAGTTCGCCGAAATACTGCTTAGTGCAAGTGATCCAACCGCCACGAAAAACGTTGCTCATATTTTCGAGCATCCAGAAAAGCAAAGTAGAGTTCAGTAATCCTAAAACATACTGCGGGAGTAAATCGGAGCTTTCGCCTAGTGCAATCGTAAAACCACCGCTCGCCATTGGGCAGAGTTTGCCCTGATATTCTGTCGGCACTAGTGAAAAAAGACCGCGATTTGCAAGCAACGGAACAAAAATCGAAGCTCGTTCGTGAAGGTTAAGGTTTCTTGGTGCACTGTAAGCGAACCACTCGTTGAACTGTTTCCGCTTCAGTAACTCTGCTTTATTAGCAACAAGGTATGAGTACGCATTCGGAAACCGCTTGCGAAGGTCATTTTCATCGAGGCATTTAAACGAATTGCCGTTGATCTCGTATGGAAAGATTATCTTCCATTGCCCTTTAGGACTAAAAGTATAACGGTTAAAATCCGTTGCAAATATTGGAACTCGGGTTATCTCGTTTTCGACAACAGTGCTGTCTGTGTCCAGCATAAACACGTCGTCCCTCCCGCTGCTGCTGCCCCGACTCATATCTGCGGGAAGGTCGAGAAGCCGAGACGATCCTTGATTGATTTTCTCTAGGACGTTTCGTTTTGCGTCGTTTACAAGCAACCATGCCGACCCGTTAAATCGATTAGACGAATACGTTTCGAAGCGAAGATCGATCAAGGATTCTTGATCCGCTAGCGAAGTCGCAAACAAGAACTCTTGATTTGAATCGTGAGACAAAAATAAGAGACACGTATAAATTGTGGCGTTGAAAACCTGTTCTGCACCAAAATCAACAATCTCTTCGATAGCTTTTTGGGTTGTCAGATGGTGTCGTAAGCCCTCGCCGTAGTCAGTCTTAAAGAACTTGTTCGGCACGATCTGGCCAACCTTACCATCAGGTGTTATCAATGAAAGGCCTCGCTCTATAAAATTTACGTAAATATCAAAATTCCCTGTTGAGGCTTGATATTTCGTGGAGAAGTACCGAATTTGCTCTTGAGGGAAACCTTGAATTCGTACATACGGCGGGTTCCCAACGATCGCATCAAACCCTCCGTTCGCAAACACCTGCGGAAACGTCGATGCGAAGTTCATCGGGTTTAGTTTGCGGAGCTCGCGGTCTTCGAAAAGTTGGCCGTCCATGATGTCGTAATCGATGAGCGAGTTTCCGTGGACGATGTTCTTGTTCAGGTTTGGCAGAAGCTGTTCGCGGAGGCCGGCGAGTTTTGGCTGGACCGTGGCGGCGGTTTCCTCCTCAAGGAGTTTCAGGTACAGCGAAAGCTGCGCCACCTCGACCGCCTGTGCATCGAGATCGACGCCGTAGATGTTGTTCAGCAGAATGTCGCGTTTGTGTTCGAGTGTAAGCTGAAGGTTCCCGTCAGCCGTTTCGCGGCAAAGACCCTTTTTGATCGCATCGCGGCGACGGAGCGGGGACACTCTTGTCCCCACGGGCGCTTCGGCGTCCGCAACTTCCATGGGTGAAGA
>JABFSB010000383.1 GCA_013140875.1 Acidobacteriota bacterium | reverse complement strand
ACACCGTTGCGGGGATGCTTTGGTGATCTTTATTTCGGGGATGTGGAGAACTCGCTTGGTAAATTTATTATAACACGCCTAGATAAAAATTCTTTTCTGTCGAAGGATGGGGGAGAGCAATTTGCGGTTCCGATCTCTCGTCAGTCGGAGGCGAGAAGTTTTCTTCCAATCAAGAAAATAAAATTCTTTTTCTGACAAAAAAAGAGGACGGATTGTTAGCTTATGTGTTCTCGGCTTTGAGACAGGGGATCGGAAAGTTTTGCCCAACCGCTTCGCTAAAAACTTTTCAATTTAGTTGTTTCTGGGTACTACCTTCGAGAACACAAATATCCTGCTCGCATTGCCAGCGGGTAGGGCGAAGACCGCCGAGCGCGTCCGATTCAATAGCGTGTTGGGCGTACGCTTTACCCGGGGGCCTCAGCCCTACGCTCGAGCCTCTGGTTAGAATCGGGGAAGGTGGCACCCGAAGGTAGTCTATTCATCATACAACACACCCAGACCACGAAAGTATTCACAGCTTTTCGGATTCCTGCTACGATGACCGCACACCCAACAATCAGATAAAACTTCAGGAGGAACAATTGTCTATGGGAAACATGGAGATCGGATACTTGCGCGCGCAAATCGATATGGAGAAAAAGTATGTTGACTTCAGTGTGCTAAGGACGGCGTTAAACATCGCCGTCGTCGCAAAAGACCTCGGAGTGAAATTGTCGGCACCAAGCTACGAAGGGGAGTGCCGTGCGAAATGTCCGAAGTGCGGAAAGGAACGTTCGCTTTCGGTAAACATAAACACCGGGCGATTCTACTGCTTTGCAAAAAGCTGTCCGTTCAAAGGCGGGGGAGCCATCGATCTGTTTTCAAGGCTTCATGAGATCTCGGCCAAAGAAGCCTCACATCTCTTAGCATGCGGTTACGGGATAACACCATATGGTGAGAACACTCTCCCGCAAAATGCGGACGGCGAGAAGGTACCGGAAATCGTCGTAGAAAAGATAGAGGAACCGGCACAGGAAAAGCCAGCCGTCGCCGTTTCGGAAGATCAGTCTTGGGTTTCGAAGAAAGACTTCAAAGAACTCGAATCCAGATTCGAACGTCTTAGCAATCTACTTTTCGGACACCTGCTCGAATGCGACCGACCAAATGAATTCGCAAACGACTACGATCCGCCATTAACAAAAAGCCACGCGACCTGAGATAGGTAAGCGCGGCTAATTAAAAAGCGATAGTTTTATCTACCGCTTTTTTTATTGATCCTGTATCTGTATCTCTCTCAGCAATTCAGGGTCGGGGATCGAATCTCTCAAAGACTCTATATAACGATGCAGATCATCGACCGTCTTGATCTCGGGAATCCGGTCGTCGATCGGTTCGTACGAAATGTATTTATTCATGGGATGGGGAGGTTAGTTACTTGCTTCTCTATAATATAGCAGAGTTCTGATTTCTGATTGAAAAAAGCATGGATCGACGATCCATTCCAACGGGACTTATAAACCCCGTTCCTTACGAAATGATTCGATCACGTCCGCGAACTTGCCAGGCTCAAAGTGGATATCACGTTCGACGGTCCAGCCGTGGGCGCTAATGCTTTCAAGTTCGTTAAGCGAAAAATATCCCCACTCTTCCTCGAAGCCGATCACAAACCCGAACATCCGGTAATCTCGGTCTTCTTCCTCGCCCTCGGTTACAAACCAGGTCCAGTTTCCGGCCGGGAAGAAGAACTTGGCGTGAACGATCCTTTCATCGAGCCGGACATGCTCCTGTGAATAAAGTCTTGGTATCGAAGCGCGCAGCTCCCCCGTCAGTAATTGCATACATCTTTTCACTCCTTTTGATTTTTGGGAATTGGGAAGTTATGTAAGCCTACCAACTACAAGGATTCTGTCAACAAGAATCATCGAGACGATAGGAACCATCAAAAAGGGGAGTGAGCAACTCTGCGAATACGTGCTGAAAAACAAAACACTGCCTTAGCATCGGGCAGTGTACTTTTCTCTGAGATCGGGTTAGCTAAGAAGATCGTCAATGTCGCGCGAACCGTGAAGGACACGGGTTACAACGATGTTGTTGCCTTGAACGGTGTAAAAGATCAGGTAGTTGTCAAAGCCTTTGACATGCCACATTCGAACATCGCCCACCTCTTTATACCGAAGCTCGATGGCCTTTCCGAGCAAAGGAAATTCAGCAAGTTCCTCCAAACCGTCCTCAACCGCAACGAGAAAAGCCGAGCCAATCTCACGATTGTCTTTGGCTATATGAAAAAAGCATTCTTCAATATCGTCCGCCGCCCCAGGACGCTTGATTACGCTGTACTTCATCGTTTGGCATCAGCTTTCAAACGTTTCAACCCGCGCTCCTTGATGGCCTTGAAATCGGCTTTGGTCAGGGGAGTGGCATCGCCGCTTCTGATTCCTTCCAAAAGCAATGCTTCGAGTTTTCGCTCCCCACGCTGTCTCAGATAGTCGCGTACCAGATCACGGAAAAACTCGCTGGTGTTACCGTAACCCTCGCTGGCAATGATCTTCTCGACATCGGCTTTCATCGTGTCGGGAATCGATATATTTATTGTGGCTATTGGCATTTAAGTCCTTTC
>JABFSB010000149.1 GCA_013140875.1 Acidobacteriota bacterium | reverse complement strand
TCCCACGCACCGCACATTGGAAGGATTGCCGAATCGGTCCGCATCGCGATCAATGCAGGGCCACTCGACGTGCACGCTTCCACGCCGAAGAACGGAACGAACACGCCTTCCTTTGGATGGGCATTGACGTCGGCCAAAATACCGAGCAGCCCTTCTTCGCGCAGCGCGCGGGCCGCCGCCATCACCGAGTTTGTTTTGTTGATCGGCCGATTGCCGAATTTCGTCCGTAGCCCCACGGTCAATTTTTCGATCAGCGGATTATCAAGCGGTCGTGCCAGATAGCTCATCGGCGAATCAAAGGTGGCCCACCCGAAAACAAGCACTTCCCAATTACCTAAATGCGGGCTGACGATTATTACGCCGCGGCCCATCTGCTTCAACTTTCGATATTCTTCGTACAGTGCGGGGTCGATTTCGAAATCGATCAATTTTGCGAGACTTTCCGGCGTGGCTTTCGGAAACTGGCTCATCTCCCCTAAGACACGTCCAAGATTGCTGAAAGATCCCTTGGCAAGCCGTTTTCTTTCAGCCTCTTTTTTTTCCGGAAAAGCGATCTCAAGATTTGTCGCGGCAACGCGACGCAGGCCGCCGAAAAGATAATAGCCAAGCGACGTTAAGGCCGTCGCAGTACCCACGGCCGCCCTTCGCGGCATTAAGCCGAGAAATCCAAGCAATCCGCGCACGATGGAATACTCAAACCAAATCAGCGCTTTGCTTTTCTTTGCCACATTGAGTTTTTAGCCTTGCAGCCGCGCGAAAGCAAGTTGAGGGCGCGGCCATCTTTTTGGTTTTTAGTGCGGCTGATCCGTCAACTCCCCGGCCTTTATACCCAACCACTCTAGCGCGGACTCAAGATCCGAGAAAAATTCGACCCTCACACCACGGTTTTGCGCAACGGTTTTGAGAAACGTGGTGAGATCGTCAACCTCATAGTTATAGAAGCACATTGCTATCGTGAGGCCCGAGGTATTCTCGGCAAGGATCCGGCCAGAATCGAACGCGGTCATCGTATCGAGGCGTTTCTCAGGTTTCTCAGCCTCGATGAGCACCTTCGCGCGTCCGTGTTCAAAACAAAGCCGCCCAACCTGCGTCCACATTTCCTGCGTCGAGTCGGGGTCGATTACCATGCCCGGCGGATGCTTGATATGAAGATAGTTCGGATGGACCTTTAGCTCGAATGGCAAGTCCATAGAAAACACCTCCCTAACACACACGAATAATCGAATGTTGGTGAATAGACTTCCTTGAACTCAATAAATTCAGCGGGTGGCAGCCGGTCCCGGGACCGGTGAAAAAGCGACTATATGCCAGCGTGCCACGAATTGCAAATCGCCGTGATGCCTCTCACGGACCGCCGCGGAAAAGAGCCTCACCACTGTTACAAAACTCTTACAATTGCTCTCCCCAAAAGGTGTTAGCCTGAGAATGCGGACAAATTGTCCGCGAGATTGTTGAAGATAATACAAGAGGTAATTATGCAGAAAGCGATCGAGCTGGAACGAGATTCAAACAAGATCAATTGGGGAACGCTAAGCGGCGTCGTCATTTTTCATCTGCTGGCCGTTTCGGCGTTGTTCGTGTTCTCATGGCAGAACCTGGCCGCCGGCTTGATACTTTGGTGGATGGCGGGAAGCCTCGGCATCGGCATCGGTTATCACCGGCTGATGACGCATCGCGGATTCAAGGTGCCGCGTTGGCTCGAGCGCGTTTTGGGCGTTTTGGGCTCGCTTGCGGTCCAGTCCGGCCCGATCACCTGGGTAACGACCCACCGGCAGCATCACGCCTTCACGGACACCGATAATGATCCGCACAGCCCGCGTCACGGAACCTATTGGTCGCACATGGGATGGATCTTTCGCGGCCGGGCTCAAAACAACTCGCTTCAGACGATGCACCGTTACTCGCCCGACCTGATGCGCGATCCGTTTCTGGTTACACTGGACAAATATTACTGGATACCGACGGTGATAGTCGCGACCGGGCTGTTCGCCATCGGCGGCGTTTCGATGATCTTATGGGGTGTATTTTTCCGGACCGTGATCGGCTGGCATTTCACCTGGCTTGTAAATTCGGCCACGCACCTTTGGGGCTCGCGCCGTTTCGAAACCCGCGACGATTCGCGTAATAACGGGCTGATCGCCGCGATCACCTGGGGTGAAGGCTGGCACAATAACCACCACGCTTATCCGCGTTCCGCTAAACACGGCCTTCGCTGGTATGAGATCGACATAAACTGGATCACGATCACCGTGCTCAAAAAGCTGGGCCTTGTGCGGGATGTTTATGCATTCAACCTTGAATCCAAGGAAGACGTTCACATCGAACTGAACACCGTCCAGGAAGCGGCCTGATAGAAGTTGATAGAAGCAAAGCGCTAAAGGCAAAAGTAAGGTTCGCTTTACTTTTGCCTTTTTACTTTCTACTTTTTACTTACTCGAATGCGGCGCAGAAAAACTGCCATCTTCTTTCTCGTACTCGGCATCAGCCTCAGCGTGTTGGCCGTCGCGCTGAACGTTGGCTGGATCCTGCTCAACCTGCGCGAGGTTGTCGTGCTCGTTCTCGGTATCATTTTTTTTGCACTGATCATTACGGGCCTGATACTGAACACCGTTTTCCTGATCCGCGAGATCCGCCGCAATGAGCAGCACGATGCCTTCATCAACTCGGTCACGCACGAGCTGAAAACCCCGATCGCCTCGATCAAGCTATATCTTGAAACGCTCAAGACGCGCAATGTTACGCCGGAAAAACAGCGTGAATTTTACGACGTTATGCTCGCCGATACCGGCCGCCTATTAAATACCGTCGAGCAGGTACTGAAAGCGGGCGGAGCGAAGGAAAAAAGCCGCCTAAGTGCCGACGAGGTCGATCTGGTAAAGCTGCTGAACGAGTGCATCTCGATCATCCGCACGCAGCGAAATTTAGACGCGACCGTCATTCGATTTACCGAACCGTCCGAACCGCTCATTGCGATCGGCGATGAAGCCGAGCTGCGAACGGCATTCGTCAACCTGCTTGAAAATGCGATCAAGTATTCAAAGGACGAGCCGAAAATTTCGGTTCGGACCAAACGCACCGCCCTGAACAATCGCGTCGAGATATTCATAAGGGACAATGGAATGGGCATCCCGTCCGGCGATCTGAAACGAATCTTCAAACGCTTTTACCGCGTGACCCAACCTTTGCCCGAAACGCGCGGCACGGGTCTTGGACTGTTTATTGTGAAAACCATAATCGAGCGCCACGGCGGCCGCGTATCCGCCCAAAGCCGCGGCGAAGGAATGGGCAGCACGTTCATAGTGCAACTGCCGATCGTGTGATCTCATAACTATCCACTATCAACTAACAAACTATCCATTGCAGAAAAAGAAATACATCGGACCATAATTAAATAGAATCGATAGTTGCCGGCAACAAAATGAAAATCCTAATCGTCGAAGACGAAGCACACATCGCCGACGGCCTGCGTTTTAATATCGAGGCCGAAGGCTACGAAGCCGAGATTGCGGCCGATGGCGAAGCGGGATTGGCTCGCGCTGAAGCCGGTAGTTTTGACGCGGTCGTTTTGGACGTAATGCTTCCCGGCGTCGACGGTTTCGAGGTCGCGGCCGCACTGCGTGCAAAACAGGATTACACGCCGATACTAATGCTGACCGCCCGCGGCCGGCCCGAAGACGTTCTCAAGGGGTTTGAAGCCGGTGCCGACGATTATCTGCCAAAGCCCTTTGACCTGGAAATATTCCTCGCTCGTCTAAACGGCCTTCTCCGCCGCCGCGAATGGTCCCGCCGCGAAACCACGACAGACCGCGTCGGCGACACCTTTGAGATAAACGGCAAGACGATCGATTTCGCCAACCTGGAACTCCGCAGCGGCGACGAGACAATCCATCTCACCATGATGGAAATAAAACTCCTCCGCTATCTGATCGAACACGAAGGCCAAACCGTATCCCGCAAAACGATCCTCGAAGACGTCTGGGGATTACAGGAAGACACCGACACGCGGGCGATTGATAATTTTATTGTTCGACTGCGCAAATATCTTGAAGACAAGCCGAACGACCCCCAGATTGTAAGGACCGTGCGCGGCGTGGGCTATAAATTTGTTGGCAAGATTTAGCGTTATAAATAGAATTGAATGCAGCCAATAACCAGGAGATAACGGTATGTACAAGTTGCCAAATTTTTATGGTGTAGAGGCGTATCGCGAATGGCAAAACTCCGAATTCAAGTGTAAGGATCTCAGCGGATCTCGGGAATCTGAATTTCCTTCGGGTTCTTTAGAGGTAAAAAACTTTTCCGAGTTAGTAAAAGTCGTCTCCTTTCTTACACTAATGAATAAGCGTCATACGCTTATGTTTCGGGGGCAAGGCGCAAAGTTCGAACCGGTACCCAGATTGTTTCGGGCTGACTGGTGTTTCCTCGAAAAGGAAGACCACAAGTTTGCTCTGACGGAGGCTAATCGGGAAAAGTACTGGTCTTATCTTCCTGAAATCGGTTCACAAGTTTTCGAAATATGTAAACAATTCGGACTGCCACGTTGGCGAGGGCTTAAGGAGATTCGCGAAATACAATGGGCGGTGATCCAACACTACTCGTTGTGGCCGACGCCGATGATTGATCTTACTACGTCCCTAAGAGTCGCAAGCGCATTCGCGTTCGGATTTAGCGAGAATGAAAAGAAAACCAATTCTCGAACTTTTGTCCAACCGGTAACCGGGTATTTATTTGTAGCCGCAATGCCTCACCCCAATGGCTCTATTACATTTGATATTGACCAACACATTGCGCTTGCGCGCCTAAATTCCTGTTGTCCCCCAGCAGCAACACGCCCACATCTTCAAGATGGTTTCCTTGTCGGGCGTTTTCCTTTTCAGAACACCGGAGATAAAGACAGCTCCAAAAAATCGAGCTTGGGGTTTCGAACGGTCGCTATTCTAACGCTGGTTGACGAGGGTGAGTTCTGGACGGAGAGCCATCCAAAATTATCGAAAGATGCGCTGCTTCCTATGAACGACCCTCTTAAGAACGCATTTGAAGAATGGTTTGGCGACGGCGGAAAATACGATTTGCTTCTTAAGGCAAGAGAATTGTGAAAAACCCATAACGCCCGATGTGAATGCCCAACATTCGACAAATGCAAGCGACAATTCTACAGCACCCTCCACCACGGCACAGCAAGCACATTCGGCGCCAGCCAGTCAATCATCGATCCATTGTGCAGCAGAAGGCCCGATCTGGATTGTTTTCCGTATTCGGCACAGAATGTTCGGAGATGCTTGATATCATCGAGTTTCGGCTTTGCGGTCGATTTAATCTCTATCGGTAAAAGGCGGTCGCCGGTTTCGATTACGAAATCGACTTCTTCGCCGGTTCTGGTTTGCCAGTAAAAAATCTCGGCCCGCGCTAGCCTACTATCTCGCCACGCAAGCAGATCGTTCAATACCAAATTTTCCAAATGCTCTCCGCCCGGTTCGTTTTGTTCCGCAAGATGAAGAGCGACGCCCGTATCGCCCCAATACAGTTTTGGCGACTTGACGAGCCGCTTGGTTCGGTTCACCGAATAGGCGGGAATGCGAATCAGAAGAAAGGAAGTCTCTAGAAGATTCATGTAACGATGAACCGTCGGCTGCGCCAATCCTGCATCCCGACCGATGCCCGACTGATTGACGACTCCGCCGAGCCGATGACATAAAAGCCGCATCAGTCTGCGAAAATCGGGCAGATTTTCGATAGCTGAAAGCGTTTGTAGATCGCGTTCGAGATAGGTTCGAACATAACCGTCGAACCATATCGCGCGTTCGCGTTCGGTTTTCAAGTCGACCGCTGGTGTTGGGAATCCGCCGCTAAGGGCCAGTTTCTTCCAATCTTCCCGTTTCGACCCTTGGTCGGATAAAAGATCGATCCAATCTTTTTCGTCAGCCGCAAGAATCTCCTCCCACAGCCCGCACCTACCCTCACCTTGCCGCTCTCGCCTGGTCATCGGCCAAACCGTCAAGTAGCTCGCCCGACCCGCCAACGATTCGGAAACCCGCCCCATCAATAGCAGGTTCGCCGAACCGGTAAGAAGAAACTGCCCCGGAGTCCGTTTTCGGCCAATCGCGCGTTTCACCGCCTGCAAAAGCGTCGGCTCCCGCTGAACTTCGTCCAACGTAACGGGCATTTCTCCGCCGACGAGAACTTCCGGATCGCGCCTCGCGGCGTCCAGCGTTTCCAGATCGTCAAGTGTGAAAAATCTTCTTTCACCGCCGACGAGCTGTTCCACCAGCGTGCTTTTCCCCGACTGCCTGGCACCGGTAATCACAAGTGCCGGCATCACTCTCAACCGCTCGTTGACGCTCTCCGTGACCAAACGCGGAAATGTAAATCTATTCACAGTGTGAATTATATTCATTCACAGCGTGAATTACAATATATTTATTCAAAATAGTTCCGCCTAGCAATCACCTTAATCTCCTCTCGCCAATTCTCATGCAATTCAAACCGCCACAGCTCGATCTCGGGCGAGAGCATTCGTGCGAAGTGTTCGAAGTCGCGGTGAAAGCTCAGTGCTGGAGCGACGGCGTAGACCAGAGCAGGCTTGTCGATTATTTCAAGATCGCCGAATACTTTTGCACGTTTCAGTTCGCCTCGGCGACGGAGGTGTTCGATCTTTCGCCAGTAATCCGCGGCCTGGAAGGGCGTTTCGCGGTCGGGTGAGGTTTTTATTTCGATGATGACGAGGCGGCCGTCGCGTCTTAACGCGAGCAGGTCGATCTTGTCCGCAACGGTGCGGAACTGGTTATAGATCGGCGCGAGAATGAGATTTGCGTCGAGCAGTTTTATATTGCGCCGAAGGATAGACTCGAGCCATGATTCAGGCGAGAGCCTGTAAAGGTCGTGGCGTTTGGACGCGGGGCCGGCGGTTCGATAGGTATGCAAATTGTCCAACGATTGAACCAACTCCGGCCACGTTTCATCGGTCAGCGGACGCTTTAAACGGTCGAATCCATGCCACGCCGATTCGCGGCCGGCCATCAGTCGCACGCGGGCGAACGCCATTCCATTGAACCGAAGCGTTTCGCCTTGCCGCGAATGCATCACGTCGATCTCGTCCGGTGCAAGTTCGATAATCTTGTGCGCAGTTTCGCCTGGAACGACTTCGTCGGGCAGTTTCAGTTTCTTCGGCTTTTCCCGCCACAGACGGTTGACGGCCAGTTCGGCCCGTGGTTTCAATGACTCTACCCCGCTTTTCCGATCTATCTCGAAGACCTTTATCGAAGTTTTGATCGGCTCTTTGAGCAAAGCGTGGAGTTTTTGTATGCTCGCGGCGGCCCGTTTTTCAACAATAATGTGAACTTCGCGCGCCGGTTTCTTCGCACGCATTTGTAACCGCTCAAACCAGAGGATGGCCGACGCCACTGTGCCTTCGGCCGTCGCTCCGCCCGCGACATCGGCGAATACACAAAACCGCCTCGGCCCGGCGTCGGCGACGATCTCGGCAAACCGCCCGCTGACTTTGTTAAGTCCGACACGGACGATCTTTACTCCGGTTTCAAATTGTTCAACCAGTGAAGCGATCTCGTTAGCCCTCGTAAGTCGGACCAGTTCGACGTTAGCGGAAAGCTCAGCCGCCGAAACACGCGGAACAAGCCGCAGCAGTTCCGATTCGCCGCCGTAAGCACCAGCGACGGCCACGTGAATTTCGCCGCTTTCGAATGAAAAGCCCTCGACACGCCGTGACCGAAATCCCCTCTCGTCGATCACTCCGAACAAAGTTTTCCCGTCGCTCGCATCGATCTCGATCTCACTTCTGTTTACGGGAAACGCGCGCCCGTTTTCAGCGACGACCAGCCACTCGGCGGACTCATCCAACAGGTCGATCAAACCTTTCGTCGATGGCTTTGCGGCTACCATTTATGCTGTGTATCGAAATGTCGAAGCATTGCGTCGGCCCAGTCGGAATAGCCCTGCTCCGAGGGGTGAATGCCGTCGGCGAAAAAGCCGGTTATATCAACATCGACCGGTTGCGGATAATAATGTACGCGGTCCATTCCAGCCGTGAACTCTCTGATATTCGCGTCGTGCAGTTTAGAAAGTTCCCAAAGCAAAAATTTGATCGGGTGCGGCATAATTGGCGAATATTTGATCATCGGACAGTTGGATATAAAGATTACCGCGTTCGGATTTTTATCGCGTAAAATACCGAGCAGTTCGATCATATCCCGCCGCCATTTCTTCGGGCTGCTCAATTTCATCACATC
This sequence comes from Acidobacteriota bacterium, assembly GCA_013140875.1. Lineage (GTDB taxonomy): Bacteria > Acidobacteriota > Blastocatellia > Pyrinomonadales > Pyrinomonadaceae > OLB17. The sequence goes on along the minus strand of JABFSB010000149.1, from coordinate 15 downwards.
GTTACCGCCCAGGCC
>JABFSB010000364.1 GCA_013140875.1 Acidobacteriota bacterium | reverse complement strand
ACGACATGTCCATAACCGATGCCGGGTGGCCTTCGGCGGCGGCGAGGTTGATCAGTCGGCCTTCGCCGAGCACGATAACGCTCTTTCCAGCGTCCTTTCCGATATACTCTTCGACGAACGGACGGCGGGTAACTGCCGGTTCCGACATTTCGCGAAGGGAATCGAGGTTGAGCTCGAGGTCGAAGTGTCCGCTGTTGCAAACGATCGCGCCGTCCTTCATTACTTCGAAGTGTTCTTTGTCGATAACATGGCGATTGCCGGTCACGGTGATGAAGAAATCACCGATCTTGGCCGCATCAGCCATCGGAAGCACACGCATTCCGTCCATGACCGCTTCGATCGCCTTGATCGGATCGATCTCGGTCACGACGACGTTCGCACCCATTCCGCGGGCACGCATCGCAACGCCCTTACCGCACCAGCCATAACCGACCACGACGATCGTCTTGCCGGCGAGAAGGATGTTGGTCGCGCGGATGATTCCATCCAGCGTTGATTGGCCCGTACCGTAGCGGTTATCAAAGAAATGCTTGGTCTGAGCGTCGTTTACCGCGATAGAAGGGAAGTTGAGCACGCCGGCGGCAACCATCGCTTTCAGGCGAACGATACCGGTCGTCGTCTCTTCGGTTGTGCCGATGAGATTCGGGATAAGCTCCGGCTTTTCCTTCAACATCGTAGCGACAACATCCGATCCGTCGTCGATGATCAGGTTAGGATTTGTCTCAAGTGCAGCCTTAACGTGCGACACGTAAGTCTCTATGGATTCACCCTTTATTGCCATGACCGGGATGCCCCAGTCAGCTACAAGGGAAGCCGCGACATCGTCCTGCGTCGAAAGCGGATTCGATGCGATCAGGAGAGCCTCGGCTCCGCCAGCCTGCAGTGTACGTGCGAGGTTTGCTGTCTCAGTCGTGATGTGTGCACAAGCGACGAGCTTAACGCCGACAAGCGGCTTTTCCTTTTCGAAACGCTCGCGAATGAGCCGAAGAACCGGCATTTCGCGGTCCGCCCACTCGATCCGCTGCTTCCCCTGCGGAGCTAAGTTGATGTCTTTAATATCGTACTGAATTGAAGGTTGTTCGGTTGCCATATGAAATAAGTCTAGAAAGTCTAGTGAGTCGAGTCAGTCTAGGACGTCGCGAAAAGCCATCCAAGACTTTCCAGACTTCCTAGACTTGTCCGACTTATACAGTTGCTGCATCGCTGAGGGAATTGAGCAGGGCATCGGCCTTGTCGGTCTTTTCCCACGAGAAACCGGTGCGGCCGAAGTGGCCAAATCGTGCGGTCTCTTTGAAGATCGGCCTGCGAAGATCGAGAGCTTCGATAATGCCCTTTGGAGTCAGCTCGAAATTCTTGCGGACCGCTTGAGCTAACTTGTCCTCATCGACCTTGCCCGTTCCGTGAGTATCTACGTAGGCCGAGACAGGCTCGGCAACGCCGATCGCGTATGCCAGCTGAACGGTGACCTTATCGGCCAATCCCGCAGCGACAATGTTCTTCGCGATGTATCGAGCCATGTAGGCTGCCGAGCGGTCGACCTTTGTCGGATCTTTACCCGAAAAAGCACCGCCGCCGTGCGGAGCGTATCCGCCGTAGGTATCAACGATGATCTTCCGGCCGGTCAATCCCGCGTCGCCCATCGGTCCGCCTATCTCGAACTTGCCGGTCGGGTTGATGTGATATTTGGTATTTTCGTCAAGGAGTTCCGAGGGAAGTGTCGGCTTGATCACCTTAGCGAGTACGTCAGCACGGATCTGCTCGATATCGACCGCTGCGGTCTGAGTCGAGATGACAACCGCGTCGATGCGAAAGGGCTTGCCATCACGATATTCGACCGTGACCTGCGATTTTCCGTCAGGACGGAGGTAGTCGATCGTGCCGTCGCGTCGGACATCCGACAGCTTCTTCGTCAGATCGTGCGCAAGCTGGATCGGCATCGGCATCAGCTCGGGCGTCTCGTTGCACGCAAATCCGAACATCAATCCCTGGTCGCCCGCGCCGCCCGTATCCACACCCTGTGCGATATGCGGCGATTGCGTTCCAACCGCATCGATGACCGAACAAGTGTTCGCGTCGTAACCGTACGAAGCATCGTCATAACCGATCTCCGTGATGGTGTCTCGGACGATCTTTTTGTAGTTGATCGTCGCGGTAGTGGTGATCTCACCGGCAATGACCGCTAAACCCGTGGTGACAAGGGTTTCACAGGCTACTCGTCCATTCGGATCCTGCTCGAGGATCGCGTCTAGTACGGCATCTGAGATCTGGTCAGCAATCTTATCCGGGTGGCCTTCAGTTACCGACTCGTATGTAAACAAGAAATTTCCGTTACTCAATTTGTGTTTGTAACTCCTTTTAATATATTCACCCTAGGGTGACTTTTGATACGGATACCAAAACCGCAATCTTAACTTTTTAGTAAGGTTATGTCAAAAGTTTGACCACGATTCCCGGGTCAACATTTCTCCTTTTATTAAGTGAGTTGAGTCATTTTGCGACACACGATTTGAACCATTTGAATCAAGATCTATGACTTACACGAACTTTCAAATATTTGCCGTAAGGTGTTTGTTTCCGTTCCATTCTGCGACACAGGATTTGTTC
>JABFSB010000306.1 GCA_013140875.1 Acidobacteriota bacterium | reverse complement strand
AACCTTACGATCTTAAAACGCTTGGGCGTTACGGCGACGCGGGTGTGCTGGCATTGCTCGGCGATTCGACCAACGCGACCGTGCCGGGGCGGACTCCGTCGGAACAAGCGGTCATTCCCGCGTTCGAAGAAATATTCGAGCAGACCGAAGGGCGCCTTTTCGTTTCGACTTTTTCTTCGTCGCTGCATCGGCTTCAGATAGTTTTCGACACGGCGCGGATGTTCGGGCGAAAGGTCTGCGTTCTCGGCCGCTCGATGCAAAAAAACGTCGAGATCGCCGACGATCAGAATCTACTTCAGATCGATCACGGCGAGATGGTTTCGCTTTCGGATGCGCGGGCTCTGGATGACGACGAGGTCGTTTATCTCGTTACCGGTTCGCAGGGTGAGATGCGGGCCGCGTTGTGGAATTTGGCGACCGGAACTTATAAAGGAATGGAGATCGCGCCCGGCGACACCGTTGTGCTTTCGGCACGCATCATTCCCGGCAATGAAAAGAACATCAGTCGTTTGATCGGGAACCTTTATAAACGTGGAGCGAACATCATTGAAGAAAAACGCCGACTGGTACACGTTTCCGGCCACGCCTCGCAGGAAGACATAAAGATAATGGTCGAAACCGCCCGGCCAAAATATCTGATTCCGATCCACGGGGAATACCGAATGCTCTTCCGCCACAAGGAATATGTAAAGAATCACGTCGCCGGTTATTCGGACGAGAATATTATTCTGGTCGAAAACGGCGATGTTCTCGAGATAGATGAAACGGGAGCACGCGTGATCGAGAAACGCGAGTTGTACAAAACGTTTATCGACGAAGAGTCGAGCGAAGAGATCGAATACGACATCGTCCGCGAACGCAAAAAACTCGCCTATGGCGGAGCGATCTCGCTGGTCGTAAAAGTCGACGGCGCGACCAACCAACTCGCCGGCGAACCGCAGATCGAATTCCAGGGTGTAGCCGGCTTCGACGCCGGCAATGGATTCGCGGCCGACGCGCGCCAGGCAATGTCCAACGCTGTCACGTCCCTCAAACGCGAACAGATAGCCGACCGCACTTTTCTCAAAGAATCTCTTCGCGTCGCCCTCAAGCGTTACATCCAGAAAGAGCTCGGTACCAAGCCGGTCATCGTCACGACCGTCGTCGAGGTCTGACGCGAACACGCCACTTTGCTTATGCGGCACGAAGCGAAAGCGATCCTAAAGAATACAAGTGTGAACGTCCATCCGGACGAGTTCGCTATCCTTTCACTCGATCTGGACCATTGGGCAAAGCTACTGGAGGACCAATCGCTCGGGCCGAACGGAAAGGCCCCGTTCATGATCTTTTCCGATCCTTACGAGGTCACGCTGTTGCTCAACCGCCCGGACTTTGAACGGGTCCGCCACGCGATCGACGATTCGCGGGTCGAGATGAGTTTTCGATTGCTGACATTTACGACCGAACTGGATTTTGCCGTTGTCGGCTTTTTGGCCGAGGTTTCGCGAATACTTGCCGAAGCAAATATATCGATCTGTGTTCTCTCGTCGTTTTCCCGCGACCATCTTTTGGTCCGGCAGGACGATCTTGCAAGAGCGCTCAATGCGCTCGGTCCTCATGTCGAGGAGCTTTGCTGACAAGTTTGCCGATTCAGGTATAAAGCCGGCACTAACGCGCCGCTTTTTCGCGAAAATCTCATATTATGTTCTGGAAAGGAAAAACAGTTTTCCTCACGGGAGCCTCAAGCGGCATCGGCGAAGGAATTGCGCTTGCGATTGCCGCGAGAGGAGCAAGACTTGGCCTGCTGGCGCGGCGCGCGGATATGCTCGATGATCTGAAGCAGCGGTGCATCGACGCGGGCGGGGAAGCCATCGCGCTCCCGGCGGACGTTACCGACCCGAAAGCGATCGCCGACGCCGCGGACAAGCTGAGAAATACATTCGGCCCGATCGACGTCATGATCGCAAACGCCGGCATCGGCGGCAACAACGCCGAAACGCGCGATCTAGTGCCCGATGCCGTCAGGAAAGTGATCGAAATTAATCTCCTCGGAGCGGCCAATGCCGTGCACGCGGTGCTGCCGCAGATGCTTGAACGCGGCGAAGGGCAGTTGGTCGCAATTTCGAGTCTTGCGGGCTTTCGCGGACTGCCGAAATCCGCCGCCTATTCCGCCAGCAAAGCGGGTATGAACGCCTTTTTCGAAAGCGTTCGGCTCGACACGGCCCACCGCGGCGTCGACGTGACTATCATCCAGCCCGGATTCATCAAGACACCGCTGACAGCCGGCCGCGAAAGCAAAATGCCGTTCTTGATGGAGCTGAACGACGCGGTTCCCCATTTCCTCAACGCCATCGAACGTAAAAAGAAATTCGCCGCTTTCCCGTGGCAGCTTGCGACCATCGTCCGGCTGGGCAAAATTATGCCGACATGGCTCTACGACCGCGTCGCCGGACGGGCAAGGTACCGAACCTGACTAAAAAGTTTTGAAAGTATCCAATCCGCAAACGCAAGCGGAAGCTCGACCCTCTCGGTAAACACCGGAAACCGCAAACTGGATTCGGGAACGAATTTCACACTAAGTTCACACTAAGCTTGACCGGCTCGGTGAAAGCCGTCCAAGAAGAA
>JABFSB010000228.1 GCA_013140875.1 Acidobacteriota bacterium | reverse complement strand
GTGCATGATCTTGCCGCGCTCGTCGGTGACCGATTCAAGCAGACGGCGAATGTCGTATTTGTAGGTGATCTTGTCCGCGTTCGGATAGATCATCTCGACCTTTCGGTTCGTGTCGTCGAAATAGTTGTAGGTCGTTACATGGTTGAGGGCGTTGGTAACGGTCTTCGTCCGGCCTCTCGTGTCATAGGTGAACTTTGTTTTCTTTGTGTAGGGGTCTTCAACCTCGTCAAGCAGGCCCGAAGCGAACCACTTGAAATTAGTAGTATTGTTTCGAGCGTCCGTTATCCATTTCGGCAGGCCTTTGTTGTTCGTGGCCGGATACTCAAGCGTTGTCGTTTTGCCTAAAGCGTCCGTATAGGTCAGAAGGTTGCCAGCCGAGTTGTAGGTCATCACGGCCGTATTGACATTGGTCGCCTGAGAATCGATGCGGTCTTTGTAGGTCAGCAACTGACCGAACGAATCGTAAGTATATTTCTCAGTTCCAAATCGATCGGTCTTGGTGACCAGATTTCCGGCAGTATCGTAACCAAACAGAGTCTGGTTAGATAAGGCATCGACCTTTTTTGTCAGGTTCAGCTTGCCGTCGTAAAAGAACTCGGTAACTTCGGAACCCGATCCGCCGCATGAACAAACGCCTTCGGTTTTAGTAACTGTGTTCCGGCTCTGCGACCGGTCAAAATAATACTTTGTCTCGATGTCGGGGTCTGTCGGCTGCTTTCGATAAGTCACCTTTGTGAAGGGAACTGTGGCCGTCCAATTGGAGTAGTTAAAGGTGTACTTCTCCTTGCCGCCTTGTATTTCAGAGGTCAACGCCCGGCCGGTCGAATCGTACGCGTGAGTTTCGAGAATATTGTCCTGGGCATCCTTTACGGTGGTCAGCAACACTTTTCCAGCCGCCGTTGTGGTGTCGTATTCAAACTTGAACTTAGAACCATCGGAGTACGTGACCGTCTTAAGTCTCGTTGTGCCGGTATAGTATTCGTAGACGGCTATGGACCCGAGAGAATCGCTGATCTCTGAAATATTGCCATTCGCATAACCTATCGTAAGGGTTCGTCCGGAAGGGTCTGCGATACTTGTCAGGAAGCCGTTGCCATCGTAATTAAGCGTAGTCCGATTTCCGTTTCGGTCTTCTTGCCACAAAAGCCTTCCGGCAGGCGAGAACTTGTGACTTCCTCCGTCCTTAAAAGTAAGAGTGTAGGAATTGTCGGTATTCCGGACGATTTGACCGTGAACGTCTGAGTTCATGGTGAGGAACGGCCCGGTCGTCGCTGCACGAGCAAAATATATCGCCTGTCCATCCGGCATGTTAAGCCGCAGCATCTTGTCGCCATAGGCATAAAGCGATTCGTCGTATTTGGTCGACCAGCCGAAGCCGAACAAGCCGTTCGATTGCTTTACGCTATTGTAGAATCGATTGATTTCTATTGGGTCGCCCAATCCGGGCAAACTGTAATCAGCCTGTTGCAGCCACATATTGCCAGTGGTTACATTAACGGGTTTGGCAAGTATCGGACATGAATCTCCCGCATTGTTTGCTCCGTCTATGGGTTGAACGGAAATAACAATTATTCCCCACGCGATCGTTTTTAATGAGTCCTTTATTCGGTAATCGTAGACAAGGGTTCCAGAGAATGTGAAAGGATTTGTTCTTTCAAAAGACAACCCTCCGCCGGGATAAATAGTTAATTTTCCTTCAGGACCAGGAATCTGAAACGACGTGTCACCATTGTTGAGCGGATAATCGCCGTCAGGGTCGGAGTCGTTTGCTAATATTCCTTTTTCTGCCGGAACTTCCAGCGTTGCACCTGTTACTTCGTAAAAATCTGCTCCGGCCACGGGTGCCGAATTAACGACATTTATGGTCACCGTGCCGTCCACGCATTGCTGAGGAACTCCGTTATCACAGACGGTGTAGGAAACTGACGCTGAGCCGGACGTTACGCCATCTCCAGCTTGGAAATAGACACCGCCACCGTTAAAGATTGCGAAGGCTCCGAGATCGCCGGCATTGACACCAGTTTGAGCCCAAACGTGAAGAGTTTGGCCCGCATCGGGGTCGCTGTCGTTCAGGAGAGCATTAGGACAAGTACTTCGCGGATGGTCACAACTGCCGTGAACCGTTATTGTGTCAGGGCCAGCCACCGGAGGACTATTGGTTTGTCCGGCGATAGACAGCGCCGGACACAAAAAGAGCAGAAAACTACCGAAAAAAGACAGAAGTCGTACGTTCATGGTGAGAGAGCCTCAATGTTTTTAAGATTAGGGAAAATCTAAGCTCTAGCGATCTCTAAAATCTGTTTTAGAATGCGGAAAGGATATTCTGGCGACGATCGGATGTCAAGGGGCCTGCGTAACTTTAAAGACAGAGCCAAAACAGAAAGAAAAAACCCGATACGCTCTCCCCTTCGTATCGGGCTTTTTCAAAATGGCCGTGGAAAAAACTACGACCAAATTTTTGTCGGTACCACCTGCGGTAGCGGGTGGGATTCAAAGTCTTGTTTTCAATAATCGCTCGCGGGGAGCGTTACTTCGTTTTTTAGTTCGATCTCGAACTCTTGCTCGGTGCGGATTTGGACGTCTTTTCCTTTTCTAAGAAAGGCG